>JBMYRY010000478.1:0-2995 GCA_049602795.1 Bradymonadia bacterium | reverse complement strand
GGGACTGAAACCGTGTTTGTCATAGGCCATCTCGTCACTGATATCCCGACCTACAAATTGTGCCCAGTCTGTTTTGGTTGTGATCTTGTCCGCTGTCTCTTCAATTAAGAGTCGAACGGCTTCCGCCGAAAGTTGTGGGGCTGCTGACAAAATTAAGCCCGCCACACCGGCAACCACCGGCGAAGCAGCACTTGTTCCTCCAAAGTCTCGTGTAAATGCCTCATTTGAATAGCCATCCGCACCGCGCACATCAGCGGTCAATAGACCGCCCTCATTTTCAAAACAGCCCTGGGAGGGCGCAGCGATAGAGATGCTGGATCCTAAATTACTATAGCATGCAAAGTCATCTCGGCGGGTTGAGGCGGCGACTGTAATCACACCGGGATGTGATGTGTACGGGTTGTAATCTGCTGATTGGAAGTAATCATTGCCTGCCGCGAAAACGACCACTGCGCCCAAACCGTTGCCCCCTTGGGTCGTCAGTTCAGTGAGCGCTTCATCTTCGACCTCGGAGAGCGGAAAAAACTGGCTGATGCTCGGTCCCCAGGAGTTGTTCACTACGGAGACTCTCGCTTGCGTGAGTCGTCGAAACGTCTGTGCAGAACTTAATGAACGCACACCGCCGGAATCGCCGATCAGTCTGACGGCAAACAGTCCGCAGTCTGGGCAGACGCCAGCACCGAATACAAAGTTGGAAGCGCCAGCTGCGACGCCAGACACGGCCGTGCCATGACTCTCGCGATAGGGGCGGTTAGCTGGACAGGAAGCCGCGGGACCCTGTCCGTCAGGCTGTGCGCCGCAGTCCGGTGATGGGTCATCGTCATTGCCGAGTGCATCAAACCCACCCACTAGGTTTGGCGCAATATCCGGATGCTCAAGGTCAGTACCGCTGTCGACAACAGCAATGACCGTTTCCCGATTGCCGGTGGTGGTCTGCCAGGCGTCAAAGGCACTGATGTGTGCTACATTTTCGGCGTTGTTTAGGTGCCATTGGTCGCCAAGCATTGGGTCCTTTGGCAACTCAAACAACTCATATAGCTTCAAAAAGTTTGGCTCCGCCCATCGAACTTCGGGCAGACCATGGAGCGCTTGAACAACGCCTAACGTATCGGGTTCGCTCGTTGTGCAGGCGTATACAGAGTCGATAAACGCATCCGGTGTGCAGTCGACGCCTAATCTCTTCAGGGCTCTGGCTGGCAGTGCTTCAGCGGCCTTTACGACGATCTTTTCATCAAAAAATGCATAGCCATCGCCCCGTTTGAGGCTTAACCAGTGGGTTGTAATGAGTCCTCGCTTCACCAGGACACGCCCTACGTTACTCCAATCCGTGATCCGATTAGTCTCGACGAGGATGCGGTTGTGCTCAACCACGCGTATCTGTTTAAGATTGCCAGGCATGAGCTGTTCGAGTTGTTCTGCCAAGACGTTCGTGTTGCTTGCATCAGCGCTCAACATCACCCAACGCGCATCATATTCGGCTAAGAATCGTTGTGTTCCTTTCGGAAATGTCGTCCACGAATCTGATGCCATTGCGTTGACGAGTGTGCCAATCAAGGTCACGAGAATGGTCAATGATTTCAACGGTAGCCCTTCCACCTAGTTGTCGAGTCCAAGGCAAGTTCGCAGTGTCTGGTACTCTTCAGACCACCGTTCACTATTCAACCCCCTCATGGATATCGGGTACGTTTGAAGGGGTACCTTGGTGTAGCTTCCAATGAATATTTGATAGATTGGCGGAAGGTTTGGTCGCGGATGTACATCGATTATCCGCTCTACGAAGAGACCGGATTCACTAAAGGCGTTCCGTGTTCTTGAGGTGTTTTTTGCATCCATCAGCATGATGCACTTACCACTCTCTTTGGAGAGCAGAGATGCGGCACACTCGCAATAGTCCTCAATACCGCCGCGCAGTTCGAATCGCCCGTAGCGGCGTTGTTCGTTCGCTGGTAGCACGCCATGACCAACCTTAATGAATGGTGGTGCCCCGGTAATGACATCGAATGAGTGGGACCACCTCAGTCCAACAAACGCCCTAATGTCAGAGAACACCGGCGTAAAGCGGTGGTTGAGCTGGTTAAGGTAAGCGTTGCGCACTGCTAGGCGGAAGCTTTCTGGGTATGCTTCAACACCAATCGCACGAAGACGAGGCTGGCTCGCTAACGCCATGAGAGCAACGCTGCCTTTGCCGGTCCCTAGGTCCAGCATCCAGTGGGCTTTCGGCGCAAATTTAACCGACATAGCCGCAAGGAGAACATCATCAGAGGCAAGACGTTGACCTTTGCGTTTTTGCAGCACGCTAATAGAACCACCCACGCCATCAAGGGTCTCGTCTTCGGCTGCTGAGAGCGTGAGCCAAGGTTTTGCCATTAGGTTTCGTCCGCCGAATCGAGGAGCCGCAAATACCCCTCATAACGATCTTCAGCGATCTGTCCAGATTCAACAAAATCAATGACCGCGCATTTGGGCTCGTGTTGATGCGTGCAATTGTTAAAGCGGCATTCTCGATCCACGATATCAAAGTCAGGAAAATGTTTTGCGAGCGCTTGCTTCGTCACGCCATAGAGGCCGAAAGAACGAATGCCAGGGGTATCGATTAATTCGCCTCCGGTGGGTAGCCGATGCAGGAGAGAAGCGGTCGTGGTGTGTTGACCTTTATTCGATGCGTTGCTGAGTGTGTTCGTCTTGCCAAGGTAGTCGGGTAGGAGTTGGTTGATAATACTGGTTTTTCCGACACCCGAATGACCCACGAGAATAGACGTCTCTCCATCAAGCGCGCGGGTGAACTCTTGGAAACTCTCGGACTTTTTGCAGGTGCAGAAGAAAGCTGTGTGACCTGCGTCATTGAAACAAGCAAGTCTGCTTTGATATCCGTTAAGCTCTTCTGGACTGAGCAAATCCGTTTTATTGAAGAGTATGATCGCCTTGATGCCTTCAAGACGAGCCGCGATGAGATAACGATCGATTAACCCTTCTCGTAAAGGCGGTTCCGATGCAC
>JBMYRY010000477.1:0-3009 GCA_049602795.1 Bradymonadia bacterium | reverse complement strand
GCAGACATTTCGTCGTTTAGTTGAGTTTAGCGCACAGACCCCCGAGAATGTGGAGATCTATACGGGGGTTTTGGAGTCGGCAGGCGTAGAGCATTTTGTGTCCAACGATAAGGGGCTCTTGTCAAAGAATCCGGAAAAGCGTGCGGCGTGCCCCATCTTTGTGCACGACCGTGATTTGAGGCGGACGCAACGAATCTCGGATCGGGCAGAGATCTTTCGGCGCTATGAACGTCCGATTTATCTTACCCGCATTTATGTGGATGGTAGTGATCTAAAGACAGCACGAAAACTGATTAGCGATCTTTCGCCAACCCCTTGAGCCCAATCACCGGACGTTCCCAGGCGCGTTCGTGAGAGGCACCGCTTTGCAGATCAATCTTTAGTCCATGCGTCCGAGAGGTCAAATACAAGAAACCATCTTCGCCAAATAGCGCATCAAGCAGTGAATATTCTTTAAAGAGTTCTACGTGCGTATCGTCTTTCACCAGACCAACCGGCCCGCCAAGACATCCAATGAGGAAATGTCCATTTGGTCCCGCTCGAAGAAATGTCGGCAAGTAGGGGATAGGTGTGGTTCGAATCTTCGTCCCGGTAGCCATCTCTATTGTGTCGAGCCAATAACTCTCACCCGACCAACCGGACGTAATGATTCGCTCGCGATCAAGGATGGTGAGTTGAAGGGGAGTTGAATCGTCACTTTGCGTACTCGTGGTGCAGATGCGTCGGGTTCTTATGGTGTGACCGCTTTCTAGGGAGAGTTCGATCAATTCCAGATGGCCCTCTTGTCTACAATTGAGACCGGCGAGTCGGGTTTCGTCAAAGAACGCGATCGCGCAAAGTCCAAGTGGCGAGTCTGAGCGTAGTCGCCATGGTCGTCCAGCATCACTGTGCACTTCTAGGATGCACTCATGTCCATGCTGGAAGATAATTGCGAGGTGCTGCCTCTGCGGGGAGAGTGCCGCATCAATCACTCTGCCAGGAGCTGACGCGGTTAAACTTCCATCAATTGCCTGGATCCTGCTGCCGGAGGTGGTCGGCGTGATAATGATTTCATGGTGGGTGAGTGATGATGTACTTGAGTAGATGTCTTCGTAAACTCCAATGCATTGAAATTCCACGTCACTTTTAGCTTGTGACTCTGCCGTCGACACAACGTGTTGCCACGCATTTTCATTGCACGCCGGGCACAAGAAGGGCACACCGCTCTTGTCTAGAAGCTCAAAATGAGGCGAGCAGATGATGATGCTACGACAGCTCTTGCATAAGGTGTGGTCTGCACGTGTGATCGCCACGCTATTGACTGTCTCAATTAGGACCGTTGTGCAGTCACTGTAGCAGCAAGTTACGGCGTCTGTAGAAAAGTTCGAGGACATCCGTTGCTGTAACTCCTCTCTAATATAGTTCGTTTAGGTCATGGGTAAAGCCCACACCTACAAAAATGAGGGCGTCGACCGTGGCGGTCTGCTCGAGCCATCCTCTGCCGGCGATTTCTCCAAATGTAAACCAGCCGCCCTGGTAAATGCGTGAGACGCCACCTCCCACTCGTAGACTGGCTCTACTTTGATCACCTCCGCGTGTACCGATTTGTACATTACCATGAGGTATATACTTTATGACATCGTATGAATATTGCACGCCCATAGAAATGTCCGGTAAGAGTTTTGAGTCAGTCTCGTTAACGACTTCCACACCTATCTCCGAGAGTAAATGAACAGGGGAATCCGCAAACCTAAACTCAGCCCGATATCGACCCATGAGGCTTACTGGTTCGGGGCTACTCTGTAATCCAAGACCATGCATGAGGCTGTGGTTGATCGACGCCAACTCAGCTGAAACGGGGGCGGGCACAATCAGAGCAAGGATGAGGAATGTGCTTAATTTTGATTTGATTAGCGGCATAGCTTTGTTCGATTTCGAGACATTGTTACGAAGCGAGTGCAACTCGTTGACAGCAGTTCGAATAGGATGTTAACGTCCGCCGTCCATCAGTACAAAGAGAAAGACCACGATTTATCGTGTGAGTTGAAATTATGGTTAAAAAAATAAGAAGAAGAGTCGAGAAAGAGCCGGTCGCAGAGGACGTACAAGTCGACACGATTCCGGAGGATGCATCAGGAGAGCCGGAAAGTTTTGTGGCTGACATCGAGCGGTTCGCTGAAGATGAGTTCACGCAGAGTATCGTGAATGGTCTCAAGGTCCTCTACACCTATCGTAAGCTGATTGTGGCGGGTACATTGGTTGTTCTTGCCGGCTTTGCATTCTTAGAGTTGGGCGAAGTGACCGAACAAGAGGAGTTGAGTGAGTCGGCGACTTCACTGAATCGCGGTCTTGCAGCCCTTGAGGCATCACGCGGTGTCGACCCGACTTCTGGGCAACCCTCAAAGGATGTTTCGGAGAGTGAACGTGACGCGGCCCTTAATCGTGCTATGCGTGCATTTAGCGAGTCCAAATCGCAGGATGTTGTTGCACTTGGCGGGAAAGCTGCGGCTCAGTTCGGTCTGAAGGATTTCGCGAATGCGGCGAAAGGCTATGAGGCTGCTGCGAATGCTTCAGGTGCGGACGTTCTGCTCAAGGCCTCTGCCATGAGTGGTCGCGCTGCCGCGCAGGAGGACGCCGGCGATCTGGCTGGTGCAGCGCAGACCTGGTCAGCGCTTGCGAAACTTGACAAGGAGCGATTCGGACCCCTTGCTGCCGTTCAGCAAGCGCGCCTGTTGATTGCCGATAACAAGCCCTCAGAGGCGCAGACGGTCATCTCAACGGTAGATACGATGGCGCTATCGCCATTTGGTTTAAAGATGAAAGTTGAGCGGCTAAAAGGTCTTTTGCCAGCCACGAAACAGTAGTCTAGGTGAGCCAGTCTATGCGCGTAAAAACCATGCATAAACGACCTTTGGTGTATATCCTGAGTTTCCTGTTCACTGCCTGCCATTCCTTTATCGTGCCCGAAAGCACGCCTAGTACGCTGACGGGACGGTCAAATGACGTGCAACCTCGCCCAGAGATCGATTG
>JBMYRY010000476.1:0-3011 GCA_049602795.1 Bradymonadia bacterium | reverse complement strand
TGGCGCACTCTCCGCTTGAGAAAGAATAAGATTTAGACCGTCAATGAGGCTTGAACTCGAGCGGTAATTGGTCTCCAAGTAGACATCCGTTGGTGGCACGCCGACTAGCGACTCTAGTCGCTGCCCTGCTCTAAGATAGGTTTCAATCTCGGCACCACGGAATCCGTAGATGGATTGTTTTGGGTCTCCAATAAGAATGAGCTGAGCATTGTCATGGGATAGGAAAATCTCCTCAATGATCTGCCACTGAGTTTCATCGGTGTCTTGAAACTCGTCGATGAGCGCAAAGCGGAATTGAGCGCGCAATGATTCGAGTAACTCAGGCGGTCTGTCTTTGACAAGTACATGGTGGAGCCGATGCAAAAGGTCATCATAATCGAACAGAAATTCCTTTCGTTTTCGTTCGGTCATGCGAAACGATAATTGGGGCAATATTTCCTCTAAAACCTCATGTTCTTGAGAGTTTAAGGCTTCCCTCATCGTGTATAGGTGTCGTGCGGCAGCATGCCAGGTGGCGCCTTTGCCTTTTAATCCTGACGGAAATTTGAATTTTGTTGCCGCGACTCGAGTACCACGAGGCGCTACGAGAGCACGCCAATCGATTTCCTCAAGTCGCGCGTGAATCTCCTCTTGAGGAGATTCATTCAATACATTGATTAAGCTTTTGGCCTCCGTCTTTAGGCCGATGCGGGCAGCTGACGTGATGGCCGCGTTGTCGAGTACGCTCTCAAGGGCGTCGAAGCTTGATGCATCTCTTAGTACGCTCATGCTTCGTTGGCTCGCCTCTACAAGGTCATACTGTTGCTGGACGTATTTACCGTTGTAGGCATCGTAGAGTAGCTCGAAAAGCGTACTTTCTGCTTTATTCTCGAGCCACCGTTTCAAGACTGAATGCGTCGATTTTGATTGAGCGGCTGAGCTACTCAGGAAGTCCCGCCATATTTCTCTAAATAGGGTCTTGGTGTCGATCCGCTCTTGTAGCAATGGTTCGCCAAGGTGGAAGGCTTGCTCTCTCAAGATGCGGCTACAGAACCCGTGGATCGTGAAGATCGGGGCTTCGTCGAATCCGAAGAGGGTAAGCTCGAGCTTTCGCTTGATTGTCTCATCAAAGTGCCACATGCAGGACGCATCGTCAGTCTTTATTAAAGCAGCCGATGCCGTTGTTGGTGCTTCATCTGTTGGTTCCGCTTTGAGAATCACCTCGGTGAGGAGTTTTCGGATTCTCTGCTTCAACTCGGCGGTCGCTTTTTCGGTGAAGGTCATCACTAGAATTTCACCGAGCTCAGCTCTAGAGCGAATGAGTCTGTCGATCACGAGGTGTTCGAGCGTATATGTTTTTCCCGTTCCTGCGCTTGCTTCAATACGGACATGCCCGAAAAGTGGAACTGTATCCAAAATCGCTGGACAGGCGTACCGCCAATATCGCTCTTCCTGTTTCAACTCGGAAATGTTCTCGATGTTCATGGTCGTACCTCCGAGCCAAACCATGGACCAAAACGTTCTCTGATGTAGCTTTCAACCTCGTCTGGTAAGGGCGCGGAGAATTCCCCCGGCGTGCGCAGTGGGCCATATTGATCGGCGGTGTCTGTAACTTTCAATGGCTTAAATTCTGCGGAGGAAGATTGCTCTATGGTGTTCACATATTTTAGCACTGCCTCAATCGGGAGTCGGTAATCATGAAATCGAGTCGTGAGTTCCGTGGCTAAAGTTGTGAGATAAGTACGGGCTTGTTCGGGCGATGGCAACCTCAGATAGGTTTTGAGTCGCTCGGGAGCGAATGGCTTTGTTGGCAGAACAATCAATCCCGTTGGATTTTGAGTACTCTGGTCATTGGCAGCCAAACAGACAGCACTCAAGAAGAGGTCAAGGAAATATTTTTTGCCGATTCGTTGGCTGTTGATGACCCGAGCGATGGTTTTACCATCTGCATGGACCCGCTCTAGATTGCCTTCCAGAGAGAACCGTGTGGGTTCGGAGAGCGCCGACTCGACCAGAAGTTCAATTGGAGCAAAACGGTGTCTTGTGTTCTGATTTAGTTGACCATCCCCGAGTCGAACTGTGTGGTATTCCGTAGGACATCCGAGATCGGCTAATTCCGCATTTTTCCACCACATCTCAAGTAACTCAATGCCTTGTGCTTGGACTCGGTCAAAAAACACGCCGAAGGGAAGGCGACCACGCGCTTGAAGCTGGGTAAGACCATGGAGGAAGGACGAGACGGCTTGGTCGAGCGTGGGGTTCGCCCAAAAGCAGTTTGAAGCGAGATGACCAAGGTCAAAGTTGTTTGCCTTGAGTGGCTCACGGTCACTCTCTGGTTCAGCCTGGTCAGGCTCAAATAAGCCTAGTCTCACTCTGGCAGACGCTTGAAGTGGCGATTTCAAGAATGCCTTGATTTGATTTACCTTGAGCGGTTTGGTGCGTCTAGCATCTGTACTATCAATTACGACTGATGGAATGACGATGGATGCATGATTGAGCGGATTGAGAAGACGCTTTACCCGTTCTGTCGGTACCGCACCGCCTTGAACAGCTTCGTGTACATCTCGCATGACCTTTTCGTTCTGACTTTGAGCGAGGCTTTTTTGGGGATCTCTATTCCACGATAATACCGTATGTTCTCGTTCCAACGCGCGTACGCCGTCTTCGCCGATGTAGCTTTCTAGAATAAAGAGTAATTCCTCGATGATGGCAGAGGGCGCGTTTGCCTCACCCGTTGTGGGATTGTAGCCGACGTAGGTACAGACGAGATGTTTACGCACCGACATGAGGCTTTCGAGAAAGAGGTATCGGTCACGTTCTCCGGGATACACATCACTTGGCATCCGATCCCGCATTCGAAGGTCGAGAGGGTTTTTGTGAGATACACCGGGAAATCCACTTGAGCCAAGCCCCATCAAGATCATGACTTGAGCAGGTAAAATTCTCATGGGCAATAATGAGGAGACAATGACACCGCTGGCAAGCAACTGACCCATGCCCCCGCTTAATCCATCGAGCCGTGGTTGTACGAG
>JBMYRY010000475.1:0-3020 GCA_049602795.1 Bradymonadia bacterium | reverse complement strand
CTTTCATGTGGAGTCGGCGCGCGACCTCCCGGTATCCCACGCCTTCGACTTCTACAAGAATCAACGCTCGCCGTTGCTGCGCCGTCAGAGAATTTACGGACTCCAGAATCGCACCGCGAATCAGCCTGAGCAGAGTCTCACGCTCCTTAGCTTGATATTGCTGGTCAGGTCTTAACGAGGTTTGCACTGGTTCTCGGCTTCCGCTCGTCAACGTGTCCACACAGGGTACAAGGTTTGCTTTCTTTCGTCTCAGATGGTCAATCGCCCGGTGATCAGCAATCGACAAAAGAAGTGAGTAGGTTACCGAATGACGCTCTCTATCGGAGCGATAAAAGAGCTTCTGGACACCTTCCATAGCCACCATCACGAGGTCTTCCACATCCACTGTTCTTGCCCCAAGTGGTGACGCCTTTAATCGCTTTTTGATCCGGGATGCGAATCGTCGATTCAAGGCTAGAAAAACAAACGCGAGTAAGCCCTCGCCCCGGTATCCGCTATCCAAACAGCGATTCACGATCATTTCGAAGGCGCTCACGGTGTCAACGCCAGAACCGTGGTCTTCGAAGTCAGTCAAGACCGCCGTCAGTTCTGGATCAACATCCGGATTCCGACGCGATAGTTCAATCAGACGCCGAAGCGCCGCTCGAACAGCGAGCTTGCGGCAATCAGTTACGTTTTCAAGCGGTGCGACCATCAAGAGCCCCTTTACATTGTGCAAAATCGAACGGAGAGTTCGCTCCCCACACTATGCAATTTAGGATCCAACTAGTGCCCCCAAGGGCTCAAAACCGCTAAGACGCTGTAATTAATAGGGTTTAACCCGATTCGTCATGGTGGGGCAACGGTGAGAGACTGGCGTGCAAGATTGCACACCTGTTCGATGAAGTGGAGGGCGTCTGGGTGTGAATGACCGAAACTAATCGCACGTCCCTCCTCAAAAAATTCGAGTTTGACCCAAACCGCCTCCGAGGGAATGAGATCCGGTGCTCGGCTCGGCCATTCAATGTAGCTTATGCCATCGACTCCCACTAATTCGCGCAGTCCTAAATTCACGAGTTCCTCGGTTGAGTTTAACCGATAAAGGTCTACGTGATGAAAGCGAGTTCTACCTTCGTGGCGTTGGTGTAAAGTGAATGTAGGGCTATTGACATAACTCGACTCATGCACCCCCAATCCAATCGCGACCCCTTGAGCCAAGGATGTTTTACCCGCGCCGAGGTCTCCGATGACGGCAAACACGGTCCCCTCTGCAGCATGCGAGCCGAGAATTCGACCCATTTCCATCGTGTCATTCAGATCCCGCAAAATAATTTTCATAATTTTTTAAGATACTCTCTTGTCAGGCGCTCCAAAACCGGATCATCCGCTGGAGGTAATTCTAGGTCAACAATTTCAGCAGGCTCAAGCCAAGCGGTCTCGGCCACCTCTCTACAGCGCACTTTGCCAGATCGAAATTCAGCACGGTAGACCAGTAGCAACACTACTTTCGTATCGTACGCATGATGCCCGACCGCAAAGATGTCACCAACGGACACCTCAATATCGAGTTCCTCGCGAATTTCCCGGACAAGAGCCTGCTCAGGACTCTCTCCCGGTTCGAGCTTGCCCCCTGGAAATTCCCAGAAGCCACCAAGATGTGCATCCGGTAAACGCTTGGACATCAGAAAAGGCGGATTATCTCCATTCTTTGAGATCAATCCCGCAACGACGATCACTGGTGCATTCATTTAGGCAAGAAATCCCGTTCGACCGCCAGACTTGCCGCCGTCGACCCGCAAACCAAAGATATGCGAGACAGGAAGTAGATACGTTGACTCAGCACCAGTAACAGTACACGTATCGCCGCTGACCCGAAGTTGCTTAACTTTCGAAATCGACGAACCTGTTTGAGTAGCAAGCAACAAAGCAACTTCAAAGCCCTCGACAACTTTAAAGCATCCCTTTGCCTCGCTATTGAATGCAGCATGTTCCAGTAGTTTCAGCAGTATTTTCGCTTCCATTGAGTTTTCTCTCCTATAGCGGTGAATAGGTGCAATCTCGCACGCAGTAGGACTCTGGAGAGCCACCACTCATCCCACCGGCATCCTGTTCGAATTCTACACATTGATATCCCTGAGGGCACTCGTTTGGTGCCTGTAGGCATGACTCAAAACAAAAGTCCCCAAGCGGGTTCCCATCATCATCTTGCAACGTCACACAGATACCCGAGGGACCGCAGCTGCCCTCCATTTGGGGATCACATCCTTCTTCGCAATGTCGACCTTCAGCATCTTGGCATGCACCAGTATCCAATTCGCACACCTGCCCAAAAGCACATTGAAAGTTGCCTCCGCAACCGCGCTCCCTACAATTCCCCGAGACGCATTGCAAACCTGCATCTTGGCAATCGTTGTCAACTTCACACCCTGGGACACACATATTCGAGGTTCTGTCACAGAAGGTCTCGGCCATCGAGCAATCACGGCTCGTCGCACACCCATTTTCCACCACACACCGCCCGTCATCACAGATGAGAGGTGTTTCGCATGGATTGGCACCATCACATGGCGGTAGACATCGACCTGATTGACATAACGTACCCGCTACGCACTCACTATCCTCAGCGCATCCAATCTGACAACGCCCACGCTCATTACAAAATTCATTCGGTGCACAGTCAGCATCCAAACTACAATTCAACAAAGAGCCGCACATACCCGTCTCAGGAGCGCACACACTAACGTCGCCGGATGAAACGCACTCAAAACCTGGTCCAAGGAGGTCGCAACTACCCTGACATTGACGCATGCAGACCCCCTGAGCAGTTACACCTGGGGTCGAGGTAAGGATACCACCGTTAGGGGTTCGGCATCGCGCATTCGATGCACACTGACTATCCGAATTACAGGGCTCACACTGCTCTGATCGAGCGGCGCAGCCCCCTGCACATGTATCGCAGTAATCAGCAACATCACACTGTAGGTCAGTTGAGCACGGTTCTTCGGGGGCTGGTCGGCAAATGCCATCACAGTCGCAGACAC
>JBMYRY010000474.1:0-3026 GCA_049602795.1 Bradymonadia bacterium | reverse complement strand
AGGTCCCCACTTGAGACTGTGCCTTGATCCTCTTTCTCGCAATTCAAAACTGCACTCATACTACATCCCCCGATAATGTATGTGTAAGTAGGGTCATAACGACGAGCGGAAAATGCACAAAATCTTCACGAAAGTAAAGAAAATTTAAAAATAGCAGGGACCATCATTCAAAGCGACTGCCCAGAAAGTACGCATGTTTAAGGCTTTCAGAGAGCGGTCGTCCGGTGGAGTAACCACACATTGCTGTCCGAAAACCACCGAGGAGACCCACCAAGAGGGGAGAGGCTGCAGCGAAGATTCGACCTGGACCGCCTAGACTTAGCAAGATCGGCTGGAGTGCAAGTGCAAGGAACATCATGCCGGCAGCTCCAACAAAGAAGCCTGTGGTGAAATACAACATGACAAGCATCGGCCGCATGCTTACATGTTCCTCCGATACTGACCGCCTACCGAGAACAGTGCCTCCGTCATTTGGCCGAGCGTGCAATACCGAGCAGCGGTCATGAGCGCATCGAAGATGTTGCCGCCCTGAATGGCGCATTTTTTGAGTGCGTCAAGTGCCTCACCTGCAGCCCGCGAATTCCGTTCTTGAAAACCTGCCACGCTATCTATCTGTTGCTGTTTTTCATCATCCGTTGCCCTGATGAGCTCAACTTCTACAACTTGACCGCTCTGATCCGGAGATAGGAACGTATTGACACCAATAATCGGGAGTTCGCCTGAGTGTTTCTTATGTTCATACTCAAGGCTTTCTTCTTGAATCTTGCTGCGTTGATACATCATCTCCATCGCGCCGAGAACACCGCCTCTCTCGGTAATTCGGTCGAATTCCTTGAGTACTGCCTCTTCGACCATATCTGTAAGTTGTTCGAGGAAATAGGCACCCTGAAATGGATTCTCATTTTGAACCATGCCCAATTCGCGATTAATGATGAGTTGAATTGCTAAGGCTCTTCTGACTGACGCTTCAGTTGGGGTGGTGATCGCTTCATCATACGCATTTGTGTGCAAACTATTGCAGTTGTCTGCGATTGCATACAGGGCTTGAAGCGTGGTTCTGATGTCATTGAAGTCAATTTCTTGAGCGTGCAACGAGCGTCCTGACGTCTGAATGTGGTACTTTAGCTTTTGGCTCCGAGGATCAGCCCCGTATACTTTATCCAGCGCTAATGCCCAAATGCGTCTCGCCACACGTCCGATGACTGCGTATTCAGCGTCGACCCCGTTGCTGAAAAAGAAAGATAGGTTTTTAGCAACGTCGGCAGGAGCCATACCCCTCGAACGATAATATTCGATGAAAGTGAAGCCATTAGCCAGAGTGAAAGCAAGCTGGGTAATCGGATTTGCGCCTGCTTCTGCGATGTGGTAGCCGGAAATTGATACGCTGTAAAAATTACGCACATGGTGATCGATGAAATAAGCTTGAATGTCTCCCATCATCTTCAGGGCAAAATCTGTCGAGAATATGCAGGTGTTTTGAGCTTGGTCCTCTTTCAAGATATCCGCTTGTACCGTCCCTCTGACTTCGGAGAGGACACGTGCCTTTATTGAGTCATATTCGGCTTCATCGAGGACATCGGCTCCACATGTCCCGAGTAGTCCGAGTCCGCTACCATCATGACCTTCGGGTAACGCCCCGCGATATGTTGGTCGCGCCGATGCTGTTGCGTTAAGCCGCTCCAGCGTTTGTTCCCATCGTCCACTGTCTTTGAGTTCACGTTCAACCGCTTGGTCGATTGCGGTATTTAAGAAAAATGCCAAAACCATGGGAGCAGGACCATTGATGGTCATGGAAACGGAGGTGTTCTTATCTGTGAGGTCGAATCCCGAATACAAGCGTTTGGCGTCGTCAAGCGTCGCAACGCTCACGCCGGAGTTGCCCACTTTCCCATAGATGTCTGGTCTTTCGGCCGGGTCTCTACCGTAAAGCGTCACCGAATCGAATGCCGTAGAGAGTCGAGCAGCCTTCTGGCCTTTTGATAAATAATGAAATCGATGATTGGTTCGCTCTGGACCTCCTTCTCCCGCAAACATACGGGTGGGGTCTTCACCACTTCTTTTGAAGGGGAAGACTCCTGCCGTATACGGAAATTGCCCCGGAACATTTTCCTTTCTCAAAAACCGAACGCGGTCGGCCCAACTGCTTACTCGAGGCGTTGCGACCTTTGGAATTCGAGTCCCTGAGAGCGTTGTGATATAATTATCAACATTGATCGTTCGATTTCGTACGACGTAAGACTGCGTGTCCCCCTCGTACTGAGAGATGAGTCCCTCCCAATTGTTCAGCGCTGTTCGAAGCGTCTCTGGGAGAGTTTTCTCTAGTTCTACTTCACGGATCTGCAATTCCGATTGGACCATCTTTTCGCCGCTGAATAAGTCACTACACTCGCTGATGGCCTGCCATTCGGCAGCACGGCGAGCATAGACCTCCGTTTCTTGATGATAGCTACGAATCTTTTCACTGATTTCAGATAGATAGCGGACACGGTTTGGTGGAAGGACATGGGGCGGGTTTGTTGCCTTTTGACTGGGGGTAGCTCCAAACCACTGGTTGGGGCGCAGGTCCTCTAATTCAGAGACAATTCTTGAGAAGAGTGCATCCACACCCTCATCTCCAAATTGAGATGAAATACAGCCGAAAACGGGCATATCTCCTACGGGTTGGTCAAAGGTTCCTCGATTACGTTGAACCTGTTTTTTGACATATTGGACGGCATCCTTGGCTCCTCGTTTGTCAGACTTGTTAACGACAACTAAATCGGCATAGTCGAGCATATCAATCTTTTCAAGCTGGCTTGGTGCCCCGAATTCAGGTGTCATCACGTAGAGTGAGAGGTCGGATAGATCAACGACCTCCGACCCACTTTGTCCAATGCCAGCTGTTTCAAGAATGATGAGGTCGAAGGCACTTGCTCGAAGTTGTTTCAAACTCTCCTGAACATTTTCAGAGACGGCTGCGTGGTTTGCTCGGGTGGCAACGGATCTCATAAAGACTTGAGGCTGAGATGCAGCATTCATTCGAATGC
>JBMYRY010000473.1:0-3029 GCA_049602795.1 Bradymonadia bacterium | reverse complement strand
CCTTGAAGGCTTGTGGCATCAGTCTGCTAGATTGAGAGACTTGGGTGAACTATACGGTAGAGGCTAAACGAGCAGGCGCCATCGTCCGCACCTGCTCCGTAAGGTAAGTGCATGCCCTTGAATTAACGCAATCGAGATCTGCGGATACCGAAGAGTGCGAGCATAGCAAGGATGAAAGGCAGTGAGGGGGCATCACTCTGGGTAGTACAGCCCCAATTGAATCCAGCGTCATCCCCATCACCTTCAGGCATCTCGGCGTCAGTGTCCGTTGGAAGTTGCGAAGGATCAATCGGTGTTGGGGCACCGCGCTCACGCGTCACTTCAATGATGGTCGAGGCTGGTGTTTCAAGACCCTGGATTAACTCTCCATTTTCTCGCCGAATGGAATTCGCACCTGATAGGTCCACGGTCACGGTGTCGCCGGCAGAGTTTACGAGTGTTGCAGCACTTTCGTTTGGTGCGCCAGTGTCGTCACAGGCAATCGTGACTTCGATTGTACGTACATTCGAGACATCCGCCGTCATGTCGGGGTTGAAGGTGAACTCAGGGTCTAAGGTCATTTCTTCGGGGCTTAGAGTAGAGTAGAGCCGAGTCAGATAGCGATGTGCTCCCATCAGGCGAGCTAATTCTCGACGGGCAGGGTTAACCTCAGCCTCAAGTTGGGCCCACAAAGCGTCAGTATCAAGGTTTTGCGAGAGGAGCTCGTCGTAGGAAAATGGATCTTGCCAAAATTCCGCCGGCGTAACGCCATCGGGAAACGCAATGACATTGTTGGCGACCCGTTGGAAGTCAGCATCCGTGAATAGACCACCGTTGAACAAATCTCCAACCAATTCAAGGCGCTCAAGGTTACTCTGTTCAATGGGGGCGATGCGAGCCTCAAGCCGTCCATCTAGTTCACCGGCGAAGTCCGTTGTAAAGGCTTTTCCGCCCGCTTCATCCATTGCTTGAGAAACGACGTCCGGATAATTCTGACCCCCGTTCGATAAATCAAGTGCGGCTTCGTTGATTTGTACGTGAAGATAGTTCAGCGGTACGGAGCGCTTGTCGTACAAAAGGTGGACGAGGACGCCCATATCCGGATTGGCAGCCACTGAAGTTGGTACAATGGGGATCGATGGTTTTGAGCCAACAAAGTTGAGATACAATGGTGCGATGTCGTCGGTGGAGGCGCTGGATAGAAGCTTGATTGCGACAAAATGCTGACCACGTTCTACGTACGGTCCGAGTTTCGAATCAATCGTCGGGGGAATGAAAAAGCCTTCATCATCTAGCCAGGTTCTCAATTCTTCTACGGACTGGGCTTCCAAAATGACTCTATCGTATGGCCCAACAGCTTCTCGAGAGACAACATTTACGCCCTCACCTCCACCTGCGTTTGCTGTGGCGCCATCCTCCGCGAATTCAGCTTGAGGAGGAGGGGCGCAGCCGGGCTCAAAATTACGCTGAACGATGAAACGGGGGGCGTACAGTTGGTCTAGACTGTCAAAAAGTGCTTCGGTAGACAGTTTGACCTCCAGCGTAGGGTCCGCTGGGACAGGTAATAGCCATCCAAATTGGTCCGGCGGTCCATCGTACTGGATCCGGACGTGCATGTGGATACGGCCCTCATCAAGACCGAAGAAGATTCGCTCGGCAGCTTGAGTAATGGGTTGATTATTGTTGCAAAAAAATCCGCCACACGCGGCAGCGATCTGCGCGCTGAGTAAGATTGACGCGCCCACGATAATTTTCAGATATTGCATGTTGATCTGTTTCCTCCCTTTAGCTTTAGCTCCTGAAACATTGCACAAAAGCTCAAGTTCTTCCAATCAAAACACCCCTGAGACCTCGGGAGCACAAAGTGTGTGCTTAGAGTCTCCACTTGTGTCCTATATATCAGCCGTGTGTTGTTAAGTATCTGTAATTGTTGATTTTGTTTGCAGTTTGCGTGTTTGGCATGACGTGTGCAGTGTCGTAGAGTCGTAAACCGATTACTGGAATGGGATAGAGAAATCATGACACGGAAAGTACACATGAGAACCACCAGATTTATGAATTACGCGTTCCTCGCTTGCCTTTTGGTAGGATGCGCTCAAGGCGCCATGCCGACAGAGGAAGTTGATCCGAGCGGCTTTAAGACAAGTTTACCGGACCAGGAGCAGACCGGACCTACGAATCAATCCACCACGACGGGCACGCCAACAAATAACGCATCGGATGAAGGACCACTTCGGCTGACCGTGGAGGAGCCCCTGAGGGGGGCAGTAGTTGAAGGCACAGAGGTTGTCGTTTCCGGAACGGTGGAGAATCTTGGTGGTGGTGAAGTCCTGGTCAATGGAAACCCGGTTCAAGTGGACGCACAGGGGGGCTTCTCTGCACGTGTACAGTCCCGTAAAGGACTCAACCGAATCATTACAGAAGTGCAACGCGGTCAGGAGTTTGCTGAAGATCGTCGAGCCTTCGTCTTCGGAGCTCGCGCCAGCGCGAGCGATAAGATTGAACAAGCGGTCACGATTCACGTCGGTTCGCAGGGACTTCTGCGTGTAGGTGAGATTATTGGGCGTACTATCGAACAATTGGATATTGGCGCCCTCATTCGGGATTCAGGGGGAGACTCTGAAGAGTTTAAAGTGAAGGAAGTGAACTTCGGACGCGTTGCGGTGACCCTCATTCCAACGAATGGGCAACTTAATGTTCAACTTGCAATTCGTGACCTTGAAATTAAGTTCCGCGGTCGTTTCAACATCTTGTTCATTCCGGTTGTAGTTCACGGTGAGGTCAATTCGAATGAGGTTGATATTGGTGGACAGTTGAACATTCGGCAGACGACCGATGGCAGTATTGGTCTAGACCTTGTGAATCCACGAGTGAACCTTGATGGATTCCGATTTCGCATCGACAATGTGCCCGGATTTATCACCAATTTATTTCAGGATACCGCTCGCTCCGAAGGGCAGAAACTGCTGACCAAGACATTGGAAGATTTCGTGGTGCCCGCATTGTTCACGGACGAGTTGCTTTCTCAAGAGATTGAAATTATGGGCAAA
>JBMYRY010000472.1:0-3030 GCA_049602795.1 Bradymonadia bacterium | reverse complement strand
GGTTGTTCTCCGCGCTTCACCGGCACAAGAACATGGGCTCCTGGAGCATCTTTGACATGTAACCAGTGGTCATTACCCTTACCAACCTTAAAACTCGTCTGGTGATTGTCGATACCGCCTCGACCCACCAGAATTCGTTCCCCCTTACCGCTTTTGAACTCTAAATAGGGTCTCCGCACATCAGTATTCCGTGCGCTCGCCGATGAACTCGTTCTAGGCAGACGAACCCCAAGCTGGCGCAACTCAAGTTCGAGTGTCTCCGAGGCCATTGTGTCAACAGGTAGGTCCATCAACCGGATCATTCGTTCATCAATCGCCTCGATGCGACGCTGAATATGAACTGCTCCCGATTTGCTTCGGCGATACATTTTGAAGAACCGCTCCACATTTTCGGGACCGCTATACTCGGGATTTAGTTCAATCTCGATTGTCGGCATTTCCGAATCAAAATAGTCTACAACCTTAATCGATGTTTGACCTCGTTCAATTTGCCAAACCTGGGACTTAACTAGCTCCCCTCTACGCTGCCATTCTTCCGGGTGACCGAGCTTTTCTAGATCTGCCTCAAGCTTACGCCTCAAACGGTTGAGTTGCTTGTGAGATCGCTTCATCAGCTTGCGCTTGAGAAGTTCTTCCCGGCTTTGCGCCATCGTCTCGTATCTTAGGCGTGCCGCACTCTCGACGTCTTCAAGAGACGTAAAGCGAATCTGAGCGTCCTCGTGCGGCAGACTCGCGGTTTTGTTGTTGGAAACCTTTCCGTACACACCACCCAGGCGCAATCGAGCATCGGTTGACATCGGTTCAACGCAACGAATCACCAGGTTCGAGTCGAGGCCGATCAACCGAGGTTGTGCGCCAAACAGTTCCAACACCAATCGACCGTTGGGCCAGAGAATCTCTACAATCTTATCATGTTCGTCGACCCAAAGATCCTGAAGCCGATGCCCGCGTAAATTCGATTTAAGCCACTGTGCCGAGCGATCATCCGCGGGGACAGATGGAGTCTTCTCGACGCTCATGCCCAGCCGAGCGATATGTGGGTTAAGGGAAATAATCAGGTCAAAGGCTTGACCTGGACGATGAGACTGTAAAATCAAACACCCTGTCTGAAGCCTACGAACCTTCTGGATTCTTGCCCCCACCGCCCATGGTCTGAGTTCGCCCACAATCCACTGTAATTCCGAGTGCCTCAAAAAAAACATTGTCGCAGTCTTCTCACGTTGATTCGTTCACAACAATTGCGAAGCAGCACCAGCAGTGATACACAGCTTCTCATCTTGTATTTCAAGCATTATACTACGGCAACCTCCGGAGCGAGATATGAAAAGCATTGCAACGCAAACTTCTTTACTTGATACCAAAGCAGCCCTCGGCGTAATCGTCCGATTCGAGGATGAAGCAGCTAGTCCAGCAGAGAATACAATCAACGAAACACTCGACGGCGCATTGATGCGCATTATCGAGCGAACCAGGTTCAAAGGTAAACCACGCCAAGTCGTTGCAGTAGACACGCTGGGTCGCCTCCCATTCGAAACCGTATTATTGGTCGGGCTTGGTAAGAGTAGCGAATTAACGTCCGCGAAGTTGAGAGATGCGGGTGCCGCAGCAATCAATGAAGCCGTCACTCGGCATTACGGTGATGTTTCCATGGACGTCAGCGCTGTGACGGATGAGCAGGCAGGTCAAATTCTCGTCGGAGGACATCTTGGCGGCTATCGATTCGACGATTTTCAAGCAACACCTGAAGATGGTCCACTCGCAACCGTTGACGCCTTCACCATCAGCGGAACGGCATTATCACCAGCACAAGTCAATCGATACGAAGCCGTTGCGGAAGGCGTTTGTCTCGCACGCAAGCTCATCAATGAGCCTGCAAACATTTGCACGCCCATTAGATTAGCTGACCTGGCCGAAGAGATTGCCAAAGCACCAGGATTTTCCGTATCCATCTTGAATCGACAAGAGATCATCGATAAGGGCATGGGTGGCTTGACCGCTGTGAGCCAAGGTGCAGCTGTTGAACCACGATTTATCCATATGTCGTACACACCCGTCGATGGCACCGATGAACCACCAATTGCACTGGTCGGCAAGGGACTAACCTTTGATGCGGGCGGACTCTGCATTAAACCGGCTAAAGGCATGGCAGATATGTACATTGACATGGGCGGTTCAGCGGCGGTGATGGGGGCGATGTATGTCGTCTCCAAGAACCAACCTAACCGAGCGGTACATGGCATCATTGGCGCTTGCGAAAACATGACGGGCTCGAATGCATTCCGCCCCAGCGACATTCTTACGATGTACAGCGGTAAGACCGTAGAGGTACTCAACACGGATGCGGAAGGTCGACTCGTCCTCGCAGACGCCATTTGCTACGCTCGAGAGTTGGAGCCCGAGTTCATCATCGATCTCGCAACCCTAACCGGTGCATGCATGGTAGGTCTTGGTCCCAACTATGCGGGACTCTTTACAGCGCACGAAGACCTCGGCAAGAAAGTACTCGATGCTGCTGACCGTGCTGATGAGAATCTATGGCGCCTGCCTCTCGACCCAAAGCTCGGCGAGTCTCTAAAGAGCAAGCGTGCAGACATCACAAACCTTGGCGGTCCTTACGGTGGCGCGATCACCGCGGCACAATTTCTCCAGCACTTCAGTGGAGACACTCCCTGGGCTCACCTTGACATTGCAGGACCAACCCTCGCCAGTAAAGATGATGGATACATCCGAGCAGGGGGTACCGGATACGCAGTCATGACACTCGTTGAACTGGTGGGCGCTCAGGCTTAGCGCGTTCTAAGTCTGCTCTCACACTCTTTCATCAATAGAGACGGCAACTGCACAATCGGACGGAAGGCATGTAGCTCAGCGATTTAGGCTCGACAGCCAACCCCCGATCAACCGTGCCCCGCCCTAAGTGCCCAAGACCAGAGTCAGATGATCGCTTCTCCCTAACTTCGTTATTCAGTCGAAGCAACTACAAAGCCCCGTGGCTAAAGGTCTAATTCGTTCACGCTCACACTGACTTCG
>JBMYRY010000471.1:0-3032 GCA_049602795.1 Bradymonadia bacterium | reverse complement strand
TGAATTGGCTTTGGGCCAAGGTTTAATTACGAAGTGGGGGTGGGATTCGACCACGCTACAATTGACTGATCACCTGGACTCACTTAATCGAATCTTCCACCTCTATGTGCACAAAAGACTAAATGAGTTTGTGATTGGTCTGTACCGAAACTTATCGGATGCCGCGAGAGACAAGAAGGGGCGCTTTGACGAGACAGAGTTCACTCTCCTTGGTAGACGTTTACTCGCACACTTTAGTCCAAAGAACACTCGTGTGGGCGTCCACTATGCGTATACTTTTCATGAAGACATCTCCCGTAATGTGATTTCGGTGGAAAAAACGGAGTCCGAGGAAAGCGGTGCAATGTGGACACTGTCCGCTGGACAGACAAGTAGTGAGCTTGGACGCATGATTGAGGTGTGGCAGGGCAAAAGTCTTCTACACGGATTGGGGTGGTTAGCCGCCTCGGGGGTTTTTCGTTCAACCTCAACACTGAAATTCGAGGGACTTTCGAGTCGAATGAGTCAAGGGTTCGTCGAGGATATCCTCAACGAAATATCCGACATGACATCCGAGCTTGATCCGTTAGTGGTCGGTGCAAAATACTTTACGCAAATCCCGACGCTGCGGCGAGCCGTCATCATTTTGAACTTCGAAGATTTCGAGAATCCTGTCGAAGATGTACGAACAGGCCGGAAACATTATCTGCCGTCGAACTGGGATATTCTAAACTATGGTAGAGAGCAGGAAAGCCGTCTGAGGGATGTCGCAGTGATCAGCACAGACTCTTGGGATGTCTGCAGTTTGCGACGCGTCAAAGGTAAAGATTCCATCCGGCAAGCGTTGCGTTGGGTGTATTCTGGGCGCTCTTATTCCCATGGCAAATTCAAGGTTCCTATGGTCTTTGCGCCTGATGGTCGTGAACATCGAGCTGGTCAAGATCGGTTAATGCAACTCCTAATGAAGATCGAGTCGTTATTTGAACCTTCTCTTCGTATCGATGAATGTTCAAGCTTCCTTTATGAGGTCGGAAATCGATTTCAGGTGTTGCAACGCCGAGGTGATGACGTTCATTGCTTTCAAACAAGTGACCTTTCGCGTGCGATGAGATTAGCGACGCCGAGTCACATGCCGGTCACGCAGCTACACTTTGACGGTCTCGCGCCGAGCCTTAGTTTGGTCAATGTCTTGCGGGAGCGTGCGAGTCGAGATCAGGACGTTGAGGTTTTCATGGCATGGCGCAAAGGACCAATGGATAGCGAGTTATTTGTGATTGACTCTACGCAAAGAGTTTATCGCGCGACTGCGCACCCCAAGAGATTCGATGCGCTATTTGTAGGGACCATGCGGCGTCTGATCTACATCTTGAGAGATCGCGCGCATGATATGAGAACCCTGAGAAAGTTGCTCAAGGTGTATGAAGCAAAGGACGGTGCTGTAGGACAGACAGGCCTTCAATTAGCCGATGACACGGTTCGAGCGCTACGGTACGTAGGTGCGCATCCACCAAATTCACTTCAGATTACTGTAGGTGGGGATCTTGGGGATGGTCGGAGTGGCTTATACTACGAGGTCAATGACAAGATCTTTCGAGCCAGTGAATCCGGTCGACGATTCACACTAGAGTGCGTACTGCATGCTCTTGAGACAGTGTCAAAGTCATCTGAGACAGGCTTCAGAATTGAGCGATCCGATGTCGAGTTTATCAGGGCTGAGAAAGCGTCGGCGACGGACGCTGTTCGCCACTTACGCGTGATGGATATGTGTCAGGCCCAACTGTATCGTACGGTCGGACACTTGAAATCCGGTGGGAAGTCTATCTTGAATAGTCAGAACAAGTTTGGGAAGGGAGGACTCAATGCGTAGTTTTGTCTTTGTTCTCTGCATCTTTATGTCGAACGTAGGTTTCGCTGACCAAGATGTTTCCGGGGTGATCGTGTCAGTATATCGACCACTGGAAATGCAGTCACGGAGGGTCACCGTAGCGCGCAAAGTCTTCATTCAGTCAAATCGGGAAAGTGCCTTCCCTGAGCGGCTGGTGGGTCAGGTGCTCACGGTCTACCGGCGACATGAGGTGCCTGCCCAGGTTTCCATTGCCAGTCGTGCTGAACAGGAGAGTCACACCTCTGAGCCCGAATCAAAGATTTCCAAGGATGAATTGTCAGCAACTCAAACGGTGACTTTAAAGCCATTGTCCAGTGGACGCCCAACGGGTTTTGCAAAGCCGAGACATGTTAGCTCTGTGAAAGGCCCCATTTATTTGGGAGAGGGGGGAGGGGGCACTGAACGTGTGTCGGAGATTGTCCCAACGCCAGTGAATGGTGCTCCGATCCGTGAGTTCGTTGGGAAAATTCGTGTCTTAAGTGTCGATGGAGAAGTGGCGATTGCCGAGGTCATTGAAGATGGGTTGCGCGGCAAAGAAACCCCGACACCAACGGTTCGTTCGGTGGAGCGGCAGACCGTGTCTGCAGGTGATGAGGTCGAGGGAGTCATCAAGAAAATTAAAAAGCCTAAGAAGGCAGTGCCTCTCTCAAAGGCCGAGAAAAGGGCTTTAACTAAAGAGCGTGAGCGGATTCGTCGGTCCCACAAACGCAAGAAGAGACGTGGGAAGTTTCAACGGAAAGTCATGAGTTATCCGTTGTGAAAAGCAACAAAAATCATCATTAACTAAAAAAACTGTTCAAGATTTTGGTAAAAGTGACGAAGTAAAAAGATAGAGGGTCCGTGCTGTAGTGCGCGAACTATTTTCGTTAGTATGTAACGGTAAAATAATAGTCGATTGGGTGTGAGATGTACGCAAAAAACGGATATGGTTCTAACAATCTGCAGCGATACCGTGCAGTTAAGATACAAACAGCGTCTCCAGCACAGATTATGGTCATGCTGTATGACGGTGCGATTCGGTTTGCATTGATTGCAAAACGAAAAATCGACGAAAAGGATTATGCGGCGAAAGGAACCTATATTGGGAAAGTTCAGGCGATCGTCAGTGAGCTGATGAGCAGCTTAGATTTTTCAATTGCTCCTGAACTCTGTTCTAGGCTTGAACAGT
>JBMYRY010000470.1:0-3033 GCA_049602795.1 Bradymonadia bacterium | reverse complement strand
TAACCGAGCCTTCCGTTAGACTCTCGTCCTCATTTCGACCGACAAGCTTCGCGACGCCCCAGTCCAAAACAAGGGTTTCACCAAACGCCCCAACCATGACATTAGCCGGCTTAATGTCTCGATGAATGATGCCGCGTGCATGGGCGAACGCCATCGCCATACAGATACTCTGGAAAATGTTCAACATCCGCGCTCGAGAAAAATTCTCAACGGTGTCTTCCCGCCCCGCATCCAATCTGCGGATGATTGATTTCAAACTCTCGCCACTGACATACTTCATCGAGAAATAGATTTCTCCGTTATCGGTACGTCCGAGATCGTGGACTGGCACAATATTGGGATGTTCGAGCTGCGCCGTAATTTGTGCTTCTTCGACGAACTTATCAACAACATATGGTGTTGCTTTGCTCGGATTGATTAACCGCTTGACCACCAAATGGCGACGGAGGTGTTTTTCAAAGGCCTGGTTAATCACCCCCACGCCACCCCGTGCAACCTCTTTGCCTAGGTCATACCGATCGACGAAGCGCCCGCTTCCAAAAGCAGTACTCTCCTCGTTGACGTACGTTTCGACCTTCGCATCTCCGAACGATGGGAGCGATTGTTCAAGGCTTTCTTGAACACCTGAGCCCACCGTAGTGAAGGTTCGATCACTGGTCAGACTGAATTTTTCTACGGCGCGCTGTAAGATTGCTAGCCCTTCGCCCACACTCGATATACCATCTTCACTGGCTAGATGAGCGGCCATTCGGTCCGCTGCGTCATCGTCTGTCGTTCTACCAAGTTCGATGAGCAATTCTCGAAGTCTTGACAAATCCAAGTCCATACAAACCCTTTAGCCTGCTCTCAAAGATTCGTTACCGTAGCGAAACGCTATTCGACCACCATATTTCGCTACCGTTGTACATCTAACGTCCATCGTGATATCTGAGCACATCAGCTTAAACATCACTCGTCCACAGGATGAGCTTAACAGGAATCTGTCAGTCTAATGTATACATTATTTACCGCGATTGGATTAGGTGTTCTCGGTGCAGCTTTGCCTCTGCTTTTTGGGGCTTCTTTAACCCTCACGATTTTGCCAGGCTTTTTCGTGGCAGTGATCGGTTTTGTGTGGATCAATCGTCGCGTCGGCAAACGGGTAGAAGCGTTAACAAAACTCGCTGATGCAGAACTTGCGAATGCTCAGGCGGTCGCTGGGCGTTCAGGGGCAAAAGCCGGCTCTATCATGCTTCGAGGCATTGATGGTTCCATCTCAAAACTGAAAGGCGCACTCGTCTTCGCAAATTGGCAACTTGGGCTAAAGGCTATGCTCAACGCCCGGATTGGGATGATGCTCTACACGAAAACCGTCGTCTTAGGACAAACCAATAAGAAAAATGCCATCCCGGAGACCCTACGGGACGCTGTACCCTATCTTGAAAAAGCCCAGGTCTCTGGTCTAAAGGCTAAGCTACTTTCGGCCCTTTGGCCCGCTTGGGTAATGCTCGCATTGGCTCACTACAGGCTAAAAAACGAATTCACCATCGTGAGCCAAATCTTTGAAAAAACCGTGACCAACGCACCAAAAAACGGCATCGTGTGGAGCATGTATGGTTGGCTTCTCGTCCAAGAGAAACAACTCGATGAAGCGATTAGCGTTCTCGCTCGAGGCGTATCGGCGGCGCCAGATGATCCCCACCTTAAAGAAAACTATAATCTGGTTCAAAACCAGAAGAAGCCTCGCATGAAGGCATATGGTGAACAATGGTATCAATTTGGTATGGAGCAACCTCGAGTAGCGGCCGGTCCTCGCACCGCACACCCTCGGATGAAAGCAAGCGGCCGAAGGCGATAAGAACATGGTTGCTCCGAATCAGCAGATTGGTCGCTATACTCTAAAGCGACGACTTGCATCCGGAGGCATGGGAGAAGTTTATTTGGCCGACTCTATCGGCGCCGCCAACTTCTCAAAACAGGTGGCGATTAAATGTATCCTACCCCACCTCGCCCAAAATATTGATTTTGTTCAAAAATTCATCGATGAAGCCAATCTTATGGTCCAGTTGCATCACGGCTCTATCGTACCTGTGATTGAGTTATTTGAGGAAAACGGACTCTTCTACCTGGTCATGGAATATGTGCCCGGACGAGATCTCAAGGCGGTACTTAGATCCCTAAAAACTCAAAAAGAGTATATGCCGCAATCAGTGGCGCTGTGGGTCATAAAACAACTCTGCGAAGCATTGGGGTATGCCCATGGAAAAAACGACTCAAGCGGCAGACCGCTCGGTATCATTCATCGAGATGTAAGTCCGTCAAACGTCATTCTGGGCGCATCTGGAGAGGTCAAACTCTTAGATTTCGGTATCGCGAAGGCTCGAAGTCGCGTCCATCAAAGCATTAGTGGAACGCTTCAAGGGAAATTTGTTTACATGAGCCCCGAAGTTGCGGACGGGCGCTCCGTTGATCCCCGAACGGACTTATTCTCGCTAGGGTTGGTCTTGTATGAGCTACTCACCCATACACGACCACTCGACGGAGATTCCGAAACAGCGATTCTGAGGAATGCCCGGGAATGTGAGATTTTACCTCCCTCTCTGGAACGACCAGAGTTGAACAGCGAACTGGACGAGTTGGTCATGAAGGCACTCTCCAAAGACCCGAACGATCGTTACGAAAATGCGTTTGACTTTATTCGCGCCATTAACGCCTATCTGAGTGCTCAGACATTGAATCCGACTTCGAATGATCTCACAGAATTCTTGCAGCACCTCTTTCCAGACGGTGTTGTGGACTCATCCCCCAATGAGATTCAGTCCATCGATGATGCTTTACTTCAGCAAATTAACGCGCTCACGCCCAGTCTTCATAAGGCATCGCGACAAACCGTGACCCAAGAGGGTACTCAAACACTACTCCCACAGCCGCAAATCTCGTCATTAAACAACTCAGATCAAGTTCCCGAAGGCAAAACTGAATCGCCTCCGCAAGATATCAGCGAGGCATCGCCGCCAAGCAGGAATCGCTCGTCCTTGCTTCCACGTTTGCTGA
>JBMYRY010000469.1:0-3037 GCA_049602795.1 Bradymonadia bacterium | reverse complement strand
AGCGATTTGATTGCTTCGTTTTGAAGCCTGCAATCGCAATCACCATGAACACCACGCCCAAAGAGAGCGCTGATATCAAGTAAAGAGAGCCAGCAAGCTGAAGAGGGACGAGTGCTAGACTGAGCACCACCAAGGCCGTCGTCCAGAGCAGAATCTGCCATTTAGCCATACTCAGCCCAAGTTGACTGGCAACGGTTTTGATACCTGCACGGTCATACTCCGACTGACGATACATCGAGATCGCGATGAAGTGTGGGAGTTGCCAGACAAATAAGATACCAAACAAAGCCAGACCGGCACCGTCGATTGTCTCCGTCGCAGCCGTCCAGCCGAGTAAAGGCGGCATAGCGCCCGGCACAGACCCAACCAAAAGTGCCCACGATGAGATCTGCTTCATTGGCGTATAAATTGCGACGTAACACACCAAGGCAAAGGCCGCTAATGCAGCGGTCATGGGGCTCGAGAAAAAGTAGAGTAAGGGCAGAGCGACAAGAGTCAGCATTGAACCGATAACGAGTGCAACTTGTGGATTCATCCGACCCGCTGGCAGTGGGCGTATTTTGGTTCGCGCCATCAGCTTATCTGATTCTCGTTCGATGTAGCAATTTAGGGTGTTTGCTGCGCCTACGATAAGTGCCGTACCGAAAAGAGTCCAGAGGACCTTTGTCATAGGCACCCCCTTCGGGGCAAGCCACATGCCGCCCCATGCTGTGAATACAGCCATGAGCGTAATGCTTGGCTTAATCAGCATGAGTGCATCGCTCAGCGAGTTCGGACGACGCTTAGATGAAAGGGACTCGTTCGTCATGAATGTTTATACTTATCTCTATAGTGCCTAAAGTGCAGACTTCATTTATCGAGATTTAACGGGAAAGTCAATGTCGAGCGTACTGATGATTGGCTATTGCGGTGGAGCTGTTGGTGTTGCTTGTCTTACTTTGGGCACGTCGGACGTCAGTGAGCCGAGTTTGTGCATTGCGTTTGAGGAGTTAAAAAGTTTGTCTAGACGCTTTTTGTTGAGAAAGTTTTGTATTTCTTCGGTTTCGAAATCCGCAGTCTCTGCAAGTCCGAGTGCAGAGGGGGTGGATGGCTGAGTGTTGTTGGGCAGCGAGAGATAGTTCTCGTCCGTGGGGAGTGAATTATCGCCGAGTGTGTCCAACTCGGGAACGAATTCGGTAGACCGTGGAATCGGCATGGGAGACGCGGTGATTTGACCATCCATGAGACTAGGAATATCTCCGCGCCAAAGAGCAAGAAAACGATCCGGAGTCTCAATGCCTGCCACTTGGTTGAGCGTCATCCACAAGTCCATTTCTCGTGCAAGATATGTCTTGTTTCGACTTCGCAATAGGGGACTGAGCTCGGCAAGTGTCGATGGTTGAACTGGTGGAACGATCCATACCTTCTGTCCGTCATGATCGATGCTTGGCACAATGCGAACTTGATTGAGTACATCTCTGGATAGGGTTGCGAGGGCTTCTAGGTCAGGTGCATCCTGAACGCCTGCTGGAGCAACAGGTAGTCCCGTCAACTCTGAGGCAAGATCCATGATAATTGTCCAGGCTTCATTAGGAAGAATTGCGGCTTCAATAATACATGTGTCCAGACCGCCGCCCATTTGTGCGAACCGAGCTTGCGCACGCCCCATTTCGTCGTAATTGAGAATACCTTGGTCAACTAAGGCTTCCCAGAATGAATCGAGTGTAAACATCTTAGGCTGTCTCCTACATGTAGTTTTATGTAGGATACACTACGTCAGTCGAGCGCGCAAAATTTCATAGGTTTGAGCGCTTTAGAATCGTTGCAGTCGGCACAGTACGGTTGTTGCTGCGACGACAGCCGCGGTCTCCGTTCGCAAAATGGTCTGCCCCAGATTAATGCCTAAAAAACCTGCTGCTTCGAGACTTTGGTTTTCAGTGACGGACAAGCCCCCTTCGGGACCAACGAACACCGCACAGGCTGTATCGGTTGCCATCGTTGGGATAAGTGTTTTGGCACCAGGTTGACAAAAGAAGACGCGGTTTTGTTGTTGAGCCATGTCAATTGCATCTTGAAATGAAATAGGACCAGTAATGGTCAAGAGCGAAGAGCGCTCGCTTTGTCGGGCTGCTTCAGTTGCAACACGCCGTAATCGCTCGAGCCGTTTGTCTCGCCGTGACCCATCGAGAACCACAACATTTCGTTCCATTTTCACGAGCACCAACTCACTGATGCCGAGTTCGCTTAATTGTCTTACAACGCGGTCGAGCTTATCGCCTTTAGGTACACCGAAGAACACTGTAATAGGGGCGATATTGTTTTCGTGATGTAACTCACTGAGACGTTTGAGCCGCCACTGCCCTTCATTCTGCTCAAGAAGACACTGAGCGCTATGCCCGCATCCATCGGAGACCGTAATGGACGAGCCACTTTGGAGTCGGTGTACCTGGATGCAGTAGCGTATTTGCTGAGGTGAGAGTACATGCACTGCTGCCTGCCAGTTAATGTCTTTAACGAGCAGTCTGATCATTGTTTTCGCCGAAGATAGACACAGCCCCATTCTCCCAATTGCATTTCATCGACGACCTCAAAGGCTGCGAACCCTTGAAGTAAGGCCTGCCGTTGGCTCATCAGGAAACCGGAGAGCACCAAGTGGTCATGGGCAATCCGATCGATATCTGCGCGGATGTCCATGATGATCTTTGCGAGAATATTAACGAGAACCCATGGGCGAGGGGCATCGGTGGGTTGAATTGTACCTGCTCGGAATGTGATCGCATTGCATTGGTTGCGGCGAATGTTCATGTGTGCATTTTCGACGGCAACGGGATCAATTTCAACGCCGAAGACTTCATGCCCAAATCGCTCGGCTGCGATGGATAAAATGCCTGAGCCAGACCCAACATCAAAGACGCTGGTAGCAGGGGTTGCGGAGAGATGGCGGAGCATCATACTGAGCATCATTTTTGTTGTTTCGTGGGTCCCTGTGCCAAACGCCATACCCGGTTCAATTTCAATGGTGAATTCCGCATCTGGTGCTGCTCGCCATGGCGGGTGT
>JBMYRY010000468.1:0-3038 GCA_049602795.1 Bradymonadia bacterium | reverse complement strand
GACCGTTATTTTAACGTAGTCGCTGAGAGCAACTAATCCAAAGCCGTGTCCGGCATAGCCCTTCAGCATGAGTATACCATCTCCCTCGTCACTCGACCAACTGGTTTGATGAGTCTGGTAATGCCAACCCGTTGGCTCTGGTTGGCAGGCCCATGCCGCATTCGCCAACATAGATAGTACCAGTGAAAAGAGAATGATTCGATGTGTGTTCATGTTGCTACTCCCATCCGTTGTCACACCAGACGCGAGTGCCGCCACTTCTTACATCTACGATGTATAATGTTGGTGTCAGCACGAATCACGTGTGGGCGTATTTGCTCTTTCTGAAGGCAGTAACCAGTTGCGATTGTCGCTTACATGCCCTGAATCCACCGAGCACAACGTTCTGAGACACTCACTCACGACCTGTTCTTAGACACTCAATTACGGCTGGTTCTCAGACACTCACTCACAACCTGTTATCAGACATTCAATTACGGTTCTTTTTGAGACACTCACCCACGGCTCGGCTGATGGATGATGACGAAGGTTTCACAAGTCAGGGGAGGTGAATGGAACACTTGGCAGATAGACTTAATTTCATGCTTATCCCAAGATTTAAAGTACTGCTGATCATCGTGTTCGCGTATCTATCCAATAAACCTTATGCGGCATAGATATCGAATGTGTTCTTGGTTGCCCAATGCCCGATAGATGGTTGGTCGAATGCGCAGCTGTCGTAGCTGGTTGCCATGCACGCTATAAGATTTTGCCCTCGGCTTTACCCGCGAGGTAAAGTGTGTCAGAGCCTCAGTTTGGCACCCAGCTTTAGCTTTATCCATTGGAGTGTAGTTTATGAAAATGCGGTCTCTTCTCTTACTCCTCAGCCTTCATTATGGTTTTGCGCTGAGTGCCTGTAGTGAAACGACTCAACCCGCTTCAAATCTCGATGTTGGCCCGTCGGTACTAGATGTGAGTGCTGACCCCGATGTTTCTCTCGACACTGGGATGACCGCAGATATGGACGAAACACCTGATCTGTCGTTGGGCGGGGACATGACGACGCCGGTCGACATGGGAGAGACAATACCTGAACCTGACATGATGATGACGTCCTGCACTGCGGGTGAGACGCGCGAATGCGGCACAGCTGTCGGTCTATGTGAGACGGGCACTACGAGTTGTGATGAAAACGGTGAATGGTCTACCACTTGCGATGGGTCTGTGGGACCGACAGATGAGGTGTGCGATGGATTAGACAATGACTGTGATGGTACCGCGGATGAAGGTAATCCTGAAGGTGGTGATGAGTGTGTCACTGGGCATGCAGGCCTCTGTGCCATGGGGACGCTCAATTGCGGCGACCTTGGCCGGCTAGAATGCCAGCCAACGGTAGCGCCTGGTGCAATTGAAGAGGTGTGTAATGGGCAAGACGACGACTGTGACGGTGATGTGGACAACGGGATTGATGTGCAGACTGATGCACTGAACTGTGGGGCGTGCGGCTTCGTCTGTCCTGGACCCAATCCAGTATGTATCCAGGGCTCTTGCTACCGAATGTTCTGGGTCAGTGAAGTGGATGGCTCTAATTCGAGCGGTGATGGAAGCCGCGAGCATCCTTGGCGTACGATTGCCCATGCGCTTGCTGACGGAGAAATCCCGGCAGCGAATGCCTCTAACGGGATACCGCCTGCCCGGATTAACGTGCTGCCTGGAAGATACGCGCCAGACCAGTGGCGCAATCTCGTGCAGTGTGATGCTGATGGCGACGGTCTACCAGAGCCAAGTTGTGCGGAGCATACCGTTGCGTGCGAGCTTGATGGCGAATCAAGAACGGTGGAACGATGTCGGACATGTCAATGCGATCCGAGCCTCACCTGCATGGACGGCGTGTGTAGTTTGCCGATGGAGGAGCAAGAGAGACTGCCCATTGTGATGCGAGACACAATTCAGCTTGTTGGTGTTGGTGATCGTTCTCATATCATCATTGATGGTGGTCTTCGCACCTGTTTTAACGGCGAAGAGTTGGACCGCACGCGTTGCGAGAATCAACGGTCTGCCTCGACTAGCGCAGACAGGGGCCGATTGATCAGCGCCTTCGATCTGATGGATGAAGAGGGAGATCTCGGTGACGAGAATCTCGGAGGCGGGCGTCATTGGTCTGGGATTGGCACTCGAAATTTAATTCAGAATTTCACTCTGCTACGTGGTGGCTATAGAGATCAGTCAGGTATAGAGATTTACAGTTCTGAAGCCTACCTCGATGAAGGTAAACGCACTCGATTGCGTTTGAGAGACATCGATGCGTCTCAGTTTTACGCGACCACAGCACCAGCCTTTCTCATGTCGTCCGATGCACAGGTCTTGCTAGAGCGAGTCACACTGCGCGAGTCTGATAGCCGAGGAGCGCGATATTTGATGCTTTTGACGCGTACAGACTTGACCATAGATTCAGGTCGTCATGAAAAAAATGACGTGTCTGCGGGGGGCCTGTGGCAATCAGCGGGTCAAGTCTTCGGCGGAGCCATCGTCAAAGTGAATGATGCCGTCTTAAGTGTACTCAATAGCACCTTTAGCAATAATCTAGGGGGTGGGGTTTGGTTCGGTCCTGAAGGCCGAGGCTCAGTGGTGTACTCGACCTTCGCCGGGAATACCAGCTATGGGGTGGTTGCTTCGAATGGCGTTGAATCACCTGTCATTGTGGCCAACAACATTTTCACGCAGACAGTGAACGTCGCGAGTGTCTTTCTGCATGATTCGGCCCAGACAAAGACCCATTTTCACAATAATTTATTTTGGGAAAATCCAGGTCGTTACTATCTAGAGGGCGAGCAACGATATAGTGATGTTGTGACGCTTAACCAACGTCAGTTTGCTAGTGAGAATTTTGCCGCCAATCCAAGACTGGTGAGTGTTGCGTCCAATAACCTCCGCTTAGATGAAAGATCCTCAGCGATTGATGCAGGGACTGACCAGCCCTTACCCTTGCCACAAACATCAATTGCATGTGCGGCGGATAATGACTGCATCATGCAGGGCGCTCAAAGCTGGTGGGGTCT
>JBMYRY010000467.1:0-3061 GCA_049602795.1 Bradymonadia bacterium | reverse complement strand
CATAGTCGGATTCGTCACCCTCTGCAGTCGTAAACGCAGCCCGACCGCCAAAGACAGCGTTCCCACTCGGCTGTCCCTCAAACCATGCATGAATCCCAAAGTTCTTTTTGATATCTTCTTTATCGCCATCAGCAGAACCGGCGTCTGTCTTCAGCTTATCAACTTCGAGTTCGCCCTCCGGTCCAAAGAGCAATCCAATGCCGTTCTTGGCACTCGCAGTCATTGGCAGCATGAACAATACACTCAACAACACAACGATCTTTTTCATCTTCGATTTTCCTTTATGGTCAAATTTATGAGCAACGGCGAATCCTCAACCATCCGCCCATTTACCCGCTTAGTGTGGAGAGCTTTCCACAGGCTTACTGATTTCTCAAGTATCTGTCCTTTGAAAAGGACGCAGCGCAGAGCTCGGATATTCAAGGCGTAAAAATAGGCGCAAATAAAATCGGTTCAGGCACGGAAAGCGGAATCGACGTTTCCTAAGGCCGTGAGCTCCATAAACGAACGCGCCGAGAGCCTCACACCTCAGCGGCGCCCAACAGGAGACCTCCGTCAACAGGGATCTGCGCGCCGGTCATCCAGGGGTTACGCAGTACATCAACCACCACCTGAGCCACCTCTCGAGGCTGACCGATTCGACCGAGCGGGTGGAGTCTGTTGAATGACCTCATTAATTCAGGATCATCGGAGGCTATCATCGACGTCTCAACGATGCCGGGCAAAACGACATTGGCGCGCAAACCGGATGCCGCGCCTTCTAGGGCAACATTTTGAAGCAGAGCAATGAGCCCAGCTTTCGAGGCGGCGTAGGCGCCCGTCTGTGGTGCGGGTCGCACGGCAAGCGTTGATGCAATGCCCACAAGACTCCCAGGGCCGTCCAGTTGTGCAACGAACGCTTGAATAAGACGCGCTGCACCAAATAAATTCGTCTCAAAGATCTCTCGCCACGCCGTCTCACTCCAATCTTCAATTGACTCACGACGTTGCACGCCCGCATTGAGCACCAAACCATCCACGGGTCCAATTGCCTCGAAAAGGGACGCGGCGTCTAAACGCACATCATGTGACCTGATCGAAGCACCGAGTACCTGAGCAGCCTCGAGCACCTCCAGCCGACGACCAACAGCAACGACCTCTGCACCAAGCTCAATCAATCGGTTGACCACAGCCAACCCAATACCCGTACCACCACCCGTGACTAAGACCCGCTTTGGTAAACCACTCATGACTCTCCACTCCACACAATCTCGTCTTTCGGTATGAATGGTGGCGTGTCAATGCATAGTACCCGGCACCAATGATTGGACGTGTTTCGATAGCCGTGAACAAGCCCGTGGGGCCAGTTAAATGTATCGCCAACCGTCAACGATTTTGGTGACTCGTCTAGGGTTAACAACTCCAACCCCTCATCCATAATGTACTCAGACTCAGACATCACTTCGTGGTGATGGAGTGGCAATGTTTGTTGAGGCGCGATGTTTAAACAATAAAGACCCAAAACCGATGTCTCAGCAATAATGTCTACCCGTCCCCAGGGTGGGTTTTCATGTGCAAACTGAAGTGCCTCGATAGATTCGCTTAAACGAATGCTCGCAAGCGTATCGCCCGGCAAGGCATCGAATTTAGTGAGCTCGACTTCAGCAAATTTGGCTGAAACACGGTCGTCAGAGGGATGTGAAGGGCACAAGAAATGGCGCACCAGAACACTCACCGCGCTTTCAAGTAATTGAAAGTGACTGTGTTTCAGAATGAACTCCGCCGTCTCTGCCAATTCTGCATAATTAATCGTGTCTGCTAAACGATCGGAGATCCCCGCTTTACTCCCGTCAAATTCTAGCCGGACATTCATACCTACCCTCTGAGCTTTCGTGCGTTCGTGAGCCCATACGCCAATAATGCATGACACCTCGTGGTTTTTGATAAAGAGTTCCATCTTACTCATGGTCCACATCTGCCCCTTCGACGTGACTTATACCTACATTAGAAAAACAAGCCTCTGCTGAAGGCACCTCACCTGAAATGGCCCCCACTTGCTTTAACTGCAAGCCAAGTGATTGCCAACGCGTCGTGGTCATTTCACCCAGCGTAAGGGGATGTGGAGGACGCACATAGGTTTCGGAAATCTCGGCGCCAATGTTCATGGTCTCCACCGTCATATCTGCATTCAATTCCGCCATTCGACGATTGATGGGTTCCGGATCTGCCAAGTAGGCTGCCCATCCCTTGCGGACGGCCGAAACAACCTTCGCCGCTACATCGGAATGTTGACGCAAAAACCGTTCATTGGTTGCCAGTACGACAGTGTACGGATTGTAACCACTCTGTGCCACCGGGAAGATTTTTACCGGAATACCCCGCTTTTTCATGGTCACAGGCTCCGAGGTCACAAACACAGCCTGGGCCAGTGTGAGGTCACGTTGAAAGCTCGCGAGCCCGCCGCCACTTGGGATCAACGTCAACGCATTCCCGTCATAGCGCTGCTGCATCCACTTAACAAAGGGCAACCCAGGTTCAACAGCAACTTTGGCATCGCTTTGCCACAATTCATCGAGAGAGCGATACGGTGCACTCTCATGGACCATAAACGCTCTTGGGTAAGTGTTATATGCCGCATACACCGCTACAATTGGTGCGCCTTGAGCTCGATTCGTAAGCACCTGATCACCGCCAACGACGGCAAATTCAACTTCACCGGTAGCAACCATTTGCGGTGTCGCGACCCCTGGTCCGCCTTGAATCAACGTCACATCCAGTCCCGTCTCGTCAAAATAACCAAGAGTTTCGGCGGCATAGAATCCACCAAATTGAGGATCGGGAAACCAATTCAACTGAATCCTGATTGAACGAATCTGCTGGCTATCATTTGACACCTCAGTCTTGGATTTAGCGGTGTTTAGGACTTCACGTTGGCTGGGCAATAATCCCGTGCAGACAATGAGCGAAAGTAGACCGAAGAGCTTTAAGCCAAAGTGACGATGCTCTTGCTCGCCGGCAATACGAGTGGCCGCCGCCATACCGTGCCAGCGTGAGACGCTTATCGATTCGCAGACCACCACAA
>JBMYRY010000466.1:0-3066 GCA_049602795.1 Bradymonadia bacterium | reverse complement strand
TCGAGTTGAGACCATGAGTTGGAGAGAGTTGTCTGCGGTAAGTTTCTCAAACGGTGGGTCGATACCATCGCTCGTTCAAATGCGAGATTTTGCCACTCCAGGTTTCGAAATGAATCTGGAGATCAAAAGCTTAAGGGCGGTTAACCCGGTCATAGATTTTTTGCGCGAATGGGATTGCAGTCAGTGGGTCATTAGTAGCTTTAAGTTCAATGCGTTGTCAGAGATGCAACAGGCTTTACCGCTCCAGCCGCTTGGTTACCTGTTGGAGTGTGAAGCGAGTGAAACTTTTGCTGCCTGTTTTGAGCGAGCGGAGATTCAAATGCGAAGCTTGAATACGAAACGGGTGCATCTTGATAACGAACTGGCAAGCAGTCCAGATGCGCAGTGGTTATTTGAAGGTGAGTATCTGGTGCATGTATGGACGGTCAACGACGTGACGCGGGGGCAGGCGCTCAAAACATTAGGCACCCAAGGCATCTTTACTGACGACGTGAGACTTTTCGTTTAATCCGCAACCAGAGCCATCATTGACCGACCGATATGAGCAATGAATGGGATATCTAATTATCATTATCAGCTTTGGTTAATGCGGTTGACAGGTTCGATCCTGATTCTGTGCGCGGTCGCCGTCTTTTTGGAAATCTCTTCATTCCGTGTTCGTAGCGCACTTTTAAAGAGAGGTGAAATTAGACTATCTGCGTCCTGTAGTGCCGTCCTTCGAGATCTCTCAATTGATTTCTCTTCGGTGGATAGCGTGTTGCCTTCATGCGTTTTCGAAAAACCGGGGACACTGCCACTCCTCTGGTCGCTAGGTCGACGGAAAGCGCTTAAGAATGTCTCGAAAGAAGATCTTCTTTCTGTGCCAACCATTGGGCGAAGGACGGCTTCTCGGATCATGGGGGGCCTAGATGCTTCAACGTGGGCTGAGCTAGCGATAAGAGCCAAACTCAATCAGAGACAACTTAAGGCGCTGCGGGGCTACCTAAAACTTTGAGGTTTGTCCAATGGTCAACTGGTTTGATTGGTGATTACTTTGTCGTGCGTTTAGTGGATTCGAGCACGGTCTTGATTTGATTCCGGTGTTGGGTCCGTTCGATGGTGAGTGTGATGGCTTGCTGGAGTTGTCTCGCCTCGGAAAGCAATTTGGTCAGCGGCGCCTTGAAAAGGTGCACCTTCCACACCTTGTCTTCTCGGGTGAACGTGAAGCGCTGTCCGCTATTTGTGATGACCAATGCCGACGAGTCATTCTCTTGCTGGATGTCGTCAATCTCTAACCCAAATGCTGTTTGTGGATTTAATCTCAAAGTCGACAATCGTTGATTCGCTAGGTCTAAGAGAAAAGTCGTCTTGTTGCCGGTGGTGACACTCTTTGGTAGACCCTTCGCGAGTGCTTGCCGTTTGGTTTCAGGTAGCGCTTTAGATGATTGATGCACCTTTGAAAGTGCAGTGAACGCTTCATCGAGCTCATCGAGTGTTTGACTGCTTAAGACAGCTTTTAGAGCGTTCATGTCTCTTGCATGGAGTGCTGCCGACAAGTCTTTCATTGAGTGATTCAATGGGTGCTCGTGATGGGCATCGCAGCCGCTGGTAATGAACCAGACGAGTACGCTGAACGCTAGGATTGGATTTTTGAGCATAGACTCGTACCTCAATGTGAGTATTTCCCTGAAAATTGATACAGGACCCTTGCAAGAATTAACGCTTACTAGGACAATACTCTCCACAAGGAGAGAACTCGATGAAAAAATCATTCGCGCTGTTGCTTTTGATCCTCCTTATGGGGTGCTCACGCGGTGCAAATGACCCAGCGGAACAAGCCTTAGTACAGTTAAATCGGGCAGTGTTGTCGGGGCGGTCTGAAATATTTCTGGAACAACTCTCGCCTTCCATGTTGAGAGAAGTGGCAACACGTCTTGGTCTGTCGAAAGACAGTGAGGTGAGTGCTGTTGCCGAACGAATTGTGTTGGTACCGAGTGTTGGTTTTGAGAAACTTCGAAGCTTCAAGCCCAAGCTTATCCGTGAGCGTTCCGGACACAGTGAACGATGGTATAAAGTTCAGCTAGGGGAATTGAAGCTTCAGGTACCTGTGAAGAAATTCGGCGAGCGGTGGCGAGTTGCGCTGAATGAGGCTTTGTTTGATGGCTAAGGAGAACGACTAACTGTGAGTCAAGACACCCGAAATGAGGAAGGTCGAATTATCGGTGGTCAATTCTTGGTTCAGGGAGACGAAGAGCTTGTCTTCGGACTTCGGACTGTGGAGTGCATTGATCAGAATTCGGAGATGTCCGTGAGGCTAACCTTTGTTTCGCGGTCGGCTCTCGAGCAACTTGGAGTCGCGATTCGAATCCAGAAAGACGTCAAGCGCGCGGGAGCGCTTCTTCACAAAAACATTACGCGAGTGTTGGGATTTGGTAAGGATGGAGATCAACTCTTTATTGTAGAAGAGCAAACCTCTGGTTTTCGTCTGAGTCACTTATTGAACAGACGCAGTGAAACCGAGAGACCATTTGAACTCAAACAGGCTTTCTATTTGACGATCCACCTTTGCAATGCCTTGTCCAACGCCACGGACAAACTTGCACACGGATTGTTGGCGCCATCGAACGTCTTTATCAGGAAAGATGGTCGACCCAAGGTGAGCGGTTTTGGAACAGGGGCTCTTCTTCCCATTGTGGTGGAAGGCGAAGGTGTCACTGATTGGGACAGAGCATGCCTTGCACCACATCTTGATTCACCAGGAAAACGCGACCTCTTCGCGTTGGGGCGGCTGTTTTATGCATTGTTGAAGAACAGTGTGGATACTCGAACGTCATTCGCAGAACAAGTAGAGAGTGACGACGAACTAAGCCCGAGCTTGATGCGTTTGCTCTTGAGATGCGCGGGCGAGGGGGATGTGAAGCCACTCAGTGGTCCATCAGAGTTTCGGGAAGAGTTACATCATGTTGTGTCTGAGTTGTTCGAAAATGAAACGACCAAGAGGAGGCGTGAGCCGTCGGTAGGCCCTCCACCAATGCCCAGTGAACTCGATTTAGATTTAGCTGCTAAGCCACCAGGGGTGGATTTACG
>JBMYRY010000465.1:0-3068 GCA_049602795.1 Bradymonadia bacterium | reverse complement strand
TACCCATGGAGGACATCAACTTACACTTTACAGGAGACGTCCACGCCGTGAGCACAGCCCACAATCTGTTGGCTGCATTGATCGATAATGACCTCTATCACCGGCACCAAACTCAACTCGACCCAAGAAGAATCAGTTGGCAGCGAGTCATCGATATGAACGACCGAGCCTTGCGAAATGTAATCGTGGGTACAGGCGCAACCACAGATGGGATTCCAAGACAGTCAAATTTCATCATTACTGCCGCCTCAGAGGTAATGGCTGCCCTTTGCCTGGCAGAAGACCTCGCGGATTTAAAGGAACGAATGGGACGATTCATTGTTGGCTATACCTACGATAAGAATCCAGTGTATGCGCGAGACTTACTGGCTCAGGGTTCAATGGCAGCCATGATGAAAGAGGCAATCAAACCGAATCTCGTGCAAACAATAGAGGGTACACCAGCCTTCATTCACGGTGGTCCTTTCGCAAATATCGCTCACGGGACCAATAGTGTCATCGCAAATAAAATGGCACTGCGGTTGACCGACTACGTGATCACGGAAGCTGGATTCGGTTTTGACTTAGGAGGCGAAAAGTTTTTCAACATCATGTGTCGCTCATCGGGTCTGTCTCCCAGTTGTGTCGTCTTGGTCGCCACAGCTCGAGCCCTAAAAATGCATGGAGGCACGCCCCTAGCAGAACTCAAGACACCCAACCCCGCCTCAGTGAAGCTGGGTCTCGGCAATCTGCGTCGTCACATCAAATCGGCTCAGCAATTCGGAGTTCCGGTTGTCGTCACCATCAATCGATTCGCCCATGACAGCGATGAAGAAATTGCATTAATCCAGGATGCATGTCGGGCACTCGGCGTACCCGCTCAGCCCGTAAATGTTTGGCGCGACGGCGGCGCCGGCGCACTCGACGCGGCCTCAGAGGTATTGACTGCATGCGATAATTTCTCCGGGCGTCACACACCGCTGTATGACGATGACCTCCCCATCGAAGGAAAAATCGACACAGTGGCTCGACGAATCTACGGCGCAGCGGAGGTTCAATACACGCGAAGGGCTGAACTGGATCTGCAGAAGATCAATCAACTCAAGTTAGGTCATCTACCCGTATGCATGGCAAAGACTCAAAAGTCTCTCACAGATAATCCAAAGATTCTCGGTGCACCAGTCGACTTTCCAATCACCATCAACGAAATAGCCATCTCGGCAGGCGCTGGCTTCGTGGTCCCCATCGCCGGAAGTATCATGCGGATGCCTGGGCTAGCGCGTGAACCCGCGGCAAATCATATTGATATTGACGCAGCCAATGACATCGTTGGGCTTTTCTAGTCGTTCATCAACAAATCATCTCGCCCACACGCAATTCACTTGAATCAACATGCCCCAGGGGGGTATAAGGTAACCGAACTCTGTTGGTAGTATCTGTGACTAGTGAACGGCAATGACTAGCACTATCCAGGAGACGATGTGGACAATGAGAACGACTTTCTTTAGCAACCTCCGGACCCTTTCCATTCTGCTGTGTATCATCTGGTTCGGTGCGTGTGATTCGGGTCAGGATCAATCCCCAGAGCGACTTGAGCCCAATGATGTAAGCTTTTTAGTTCCCCTTAAGTCCGTCAGCGGCTTCACCGCTTCAGCATCTGGGCAATACGGGCAAATCCTGCCTAGAGCATACTTCGATTCGCTCGAACCGCTCACTCGCGTTGATGAACCAGATGACCTTTACGCCAACCTCGACGTGGTCGGTGTCCGATTAGACCCGTGTTTTGTGGAAGGTCGAAACACTTCGACCTGTGGCTCACAGATACGCATCATTTTGCAGCCGGTATTCGACCCAACCAATCCGACCACCCGTGATGGCACGATTCACCTCTTCTTTGAAGTACCGCAAGCTGAGGTATTGGCCACCGCAAGGACACTTGCATCAATCCGAACGGTAGCTGATGGCAATGGCAAAGTCGGGGAGCATAGCGATCCGCAGGCGGCCGCTGAAGTCGTGTTAAGCCAAATCGGCGCGGAAAGGCTCCGTCGGATAACCTTCGTCGCGGTTCATGCCTCCGATCAAGCCTGGACGTTCGGCGGGTTTGAGGTGCAATCAGACGGACTCGAACATACCCCCATGATTGGCGTTGATGACCATGAGCAGCATCTCACAAGCGTTGGGGGGACAGAGACATTAGACGCGACCATTCTGCCGACACCAGGCATCGAACAGGAAGCGGCAGTCCTGATGAGCGAGACGCACCGGGCATCACTGACTGACGCAGAGGTTCAGGCAGGTTTAGAGGGGCTCTCACGCCTACTTGATCCTGCGGCTCACGACCCGGGTACCGTGGATTGCGCGACCTGTCACATGGCAACTGCTGCATCACTATACTTCGAAGCTTCGCCGGGCGAATCGAACGTACCGGCTGTGTATCAAGATACTCAGAATCAGCGCATGTTTGGCTACTTTGGTAATACTCCGAGCATTAGTCCACGGGTCAACGCCGAAACCGATATTGTCCTAACTGTCTTGAGTGACCTTTAAATCACCACACCCAGAACCAATAAAGAGAAAGCGATTTTTACAATGTTCCGGCTACACGACACGATTATCAAACTCATTCCGGTCTGCATGATCTGCTTCGCAGGTATACCGGTCAACGCCCAAAATCAACTCCCCGCCGGCTGGAGTTGTGATGAGGAATTCTTTCAAGACGGCATCTGCGATTGCGGATGTAATGCCATCGACAGGGACTGTCAGCCTGGGACTTTCGAAATCTGTGAACGCGATGGCTGCGCGCCGGGAACTGTGCCATGGGAACATCAGCCCTATACCTGCATGCGTTCTGCCTGTGGCGATGGCTGGGCTGACATTGCGAATGGTGAAGTCTGTGACGACGGAGATGCATTGCGCGGGGGTGGATGCAATGCTGATTGTTCAGCAGTGAACGTGGGCTGGACTTGTGGAGAAGCCGCGGAAGGATGCCAGCGAGACACGGCAAGTGCCGATGCAGGCGTGGACCGTGAAATGGATGCGGAATCAAATGACTCAACCGATGCCGCCACTACTGATGAAACGGAACCAGA
>JBMYRY010000464.1:0-3088 GCA_049602795.1 Bradymonadia bacterium | reverse complement strand
AGCAGATAGGGTTGGATATCCGTTTGATTCAATAGGGCTAGTTCTTGATATCTGACTGCTACGACTCGTCGTTGTTGTGCGTACGGCTGGATGCACGTCGCCAGACGATGACTATCTCTGTCAGGCCCAGTGTGAATAGGCAATAGTGACAAGAGGAGCGGTAGACTGATTAAGGCGATAAGCGCAACGACCGAGTAGCCTCTATGCCATTTAATGGCCTTGGTTGACAGGAAGTCGGGCAGTGTTGGTAGTAGAACAATCATTGGTAACCATAGGGTAATCAGCCAATTTGCTTCGATGCGTAGACCCACGCTTGCTATGCTGCCAACAACCAAAGTCGGTCCGCAAAGGTATCGTCCGAGGTCGGTAAAGGCAGAGTCGCGGGTTCTCATCAGTTTCCACAGCCCCCACGCGAGTAGTGGACCTACAACCAAGAGTTGTGCTGCAAAGGCTTCTAGTACGTGCAGAGGACTGTGCCACGAAATGCTAAATGCTCGATTCGATTGAAATGCAAAAGGTAACCAATCATTGGATGATGACCATAGCAACATGGGCATACATAAAGCCCAGACACCTGTTGCGATCAGAAGTGCCTTTGCGCGCCCGAATCGATAGAGGAGAGCCGGTAGGAGGAGGAGCGCGGTGGGCTTGCTCCAAAACGCGATGCCGAGTCCGATTAAAGCAAGCATGCTGGTCTTGCTGATAAGTGCATAGAGAAAGATTGATATGCCAAAAACAAGCGGAATGTCCGGGGTCATAAAAAGTCCGGAAGAAAGACCGAGTGGCGTGGTTACAAAGAGGAGAGGCGTTAACCACCACTTATCACTCTTTGTCGCCCTTGCTGCCGCACTCAAGACCAGGATTGAGAGGGTACTGATGCACCATGCTGCGAGCCGAGGTTGATAGCCGAAAAGGTTGATCAGGTATGCAACCATTGGAGGGTGATCGAAATAGCCCCATGCGAGTTGTTGGCTCCAGTCCAGATAGTAGGCTTCATCTGCCAAGAGAGGTAGGGTCCAACCTGTCAGCGCGACCGTGCACCATATCGCCCAGAAAAGATAACGAGTTTGTCTTTGCGTGAGCGGAACTCTCGCGTGACCAGTAATCGTTGATGGTGGCACTGGAGATGTCATGGGCAAGGGGTAGTTCATCGACGAGGTGCAGTCAAGTTCCCCAAAATATCCGTGGTGTCTATCGAAGGCACGTTCTACACTGCCGGCACGCAGGAAGTATTCTTGAGGAGCAAGTCAGGTGAGAGTGTTTTTGCTGGTTGTGATGTGTATCATACCGATCTCAGCGGTTGGGGGACCCATGCGCCCCGGTAACTTCTTTGAATCTGAAGTGCGACTCCGCCCTGTGCCAACGGGACTTGGCTTTGGAGCCGCCTACGGACGTCAGTCGCCGTTTTACGAATCAAGTAATATCGCCCTCTCTCGGAACGGCATTGCCTATGGCGCGATGTTACAGTTTTCTCCCATCAGTGCGCATCCGGGGGTGTTTGTTCGGGTGATTCCATTGACTGTGCTGGAACTAGAGTTTGGTGTTCAAGGCCTGAGTTATTTTGGCGTCTTAAACTCGGTTCTGGCATACCCGAGTACGGACGCTGATTGGTCACAAGGTGGTCAGAAGGGGCGTCGTGAGAGGAAAGGAGTTGTACCTGGACTCGGTTATTCCGCGTTTGGTATTGGGCGGCTTAAGTTGAAAGTGAGTGGCGTAGTTCTCGTATCGGAGTATGAACTCCGGCACGTGCGATTAATCTCTCCAACGACCGAGGTTTGGTATGACGCGGAACGCAATCAACTGATGAAGGCAAGCGATGTATATCAGCGTAGCCTCTCAATCTTGGGATGGATGTTTGGATCCTCCATGGACGATTCACACATTCTGGCAGCGTTGTCTTGGTCGGAGTGGAACTCGATTGCAAATAGTAATCGACATCTTGCTGGTCTGGGTCTGATCAGACAAATCTCAAATAATAATGAGTCGACTCGCTGGTTATTTGTGCTCGCAACTTATTTGCAGGATGCGTATCAGCAAAATGAGATATTCGGTGCTTTTGTTTGGAAGAAAAGCTTGTCGCTTTAAGGCTTTCGCCTTTACGGTATGGCTTCAATGGAGTCTGTGTCACACTCATGCACACGGGCTACACTACGGTTGGAGATGATTTATGGTAGATTTTAGACTTACGACAGAGCAGCAACAATTGAGGGATCTCGCGCATAGTTTCGCGGAAAAGGAGATGAGACCCGTCACTGCACATCACGATGAGACCGGAGAATTTCCGAAGGAAGTACTGCACAAAGCATGGTCACTCGGTTTGATGAATGTCCACATTCCAGAATCGTGCGGGGGAATGGAGCTTGGCTCCCTCGATGGATGCATCATCGGCGAAGAGTTGATGTGGGGATGTACTGGAATCGGTACCGCAATTGAGGCTAACAGTCTTGCTCAAGCGCCCGTTGTCGTTGCAGGCACAGAAGCACAAAAGAAGAAGTATTTAGGTCGGATGATGGACGAGTTTTTGTTTGCATCGTATGCGGTCACCGAGCCCAATGCGGGGAGTGATGTTGCGTCGGTACGAACGACGGCCATTAAGCAGGGCGATAAGTACATTCTTAACGGCGAAAAGATGTGGATCACGAATGCTGGGCATGCAAATTGGTTCTTCGTACTCGCGAAGACCGATCCGGATGCAGGGCATGCCGGCATGAGCGGTTTCATCGTGGATGGCAATAGCCCCGGTCTTAGTTTGGGACGCAAAGAATGGAATATGGGACAGCGCGCGAGCGATACGCGAGCGGTTAGATTTGAAAACGTAGAGGTCCCAGCTGAGAACCTATTGGGCGAAGAAGGGGCAGGTTTCAAAATCGCCATGAAGGCGTTTGATAAAACTCGACCGGCGGTAGCCGCCGGCGCCGTAGGTCTTGCGCGAGCGGCTTTCGAGCATGCTGTCGAGTATGCAAAAGAGCGACAGACAATGGGGAAACCCATCGCAAAACACCAGGCGATAAGCTTTATGATCGCTGATATGGCGAAGGACATTGAAGCCGCGCGGGCAGCCTGGGACGTCTCCGCAAAAATGTTGGCG
>JBMYRY010000463.1:0-3091 GCA_049602795.1 Bradymonadia bacterium | reverse complement strand
CCGTTTCTTCACCAGTAGATAGCGGGCGTAATGTGACTTTCAATGAGAACGATTCCTCCAGTGCCGCTTCATCAAGGACATCGAACTTAGCGGTGAAAGTCATATCGTCACCAGATGCGAGGATGATGTTCTGTAATCTCTGATTGGGGTCAAACGAAACCTCTTCTCCGGAGAACCCGGATAATCGAATGCCTTCCGGGACAACCACCTCAATGGCAATCTGGTCAGCCGCAACCTCAACGACCTTGTGAAAATAGTCACCAAAGATGATGTCGACTTCCTCACGATTGGGAAGGAAAATATGGGCACCTTTGCCTGCATCCGTCAGTTGATCCATCCGCTCGAAGTCATACCCAGTCCCCACGCCGATACCCGATAAGTAGATACCTTCCTGGCCATTGATTCGGGTCAACCGGTTGAACGACGCGATCTCCGTATCACCTACATTGGCAGATCCATCGCCGAATAGAAGCACTCGCTGAAGCATATCAGACGAATAGTTGTTCTGGGCGGCTTCGTAACTGAGTTCAAGACCCGCTGACATGTTGGTACCACCACCCGCTTCAAGCGCATTAATACCCGCTTCAATTTCAGCTCGACTCGCGGAGAATTCGAGGTTGGTGAAAATATGTCGTGCTTCATTATTGAACGTCGTCAATGTCACTTTGTCGCCGGGTCTTAGGTGATCCAGCATTTTGCGAAGTGCATCGATGGTGAACGCGAGCTTTTCGCCTTCCATGGAACCGCTGACGTCAACACATAGGAAAAGATTCCATGGACGTCGGGCGCTTGGCTCAATGGCATCGGACTGCATCTGAAACAAGAATTCAAGTTCACCAACGGCTCGTGCTGGAGCAACATCTGGTTCTTCTGTTGGCGGTGTGTTCTCCGTAGTCTCCGTCGTGTCGGTTGTTTCGGAATCGTCTTCGCGTGACGCCGTCGTCTCCGATGTTTCGCTAGGCTCGTCTTCAGTCTCGATTGCTTCTGTCTCAATTTCCTCCGGAGCGGGCGTAGCCTGATAGACCGCTTTGATGCCGAATCTGAGGCTTTCATCGATGTCCTTTGTACGGTTGAAACCCTCACCTTGGAAAAGCGCGATGGGCGGGTCGTAATAGTTCAAGAACTCGTGCACCTTCAAACCGAATCCATAGAAGGTGTTATTACCTTTGAAAATCTGAGCAGATGCCATGGAGGTGGAATCATCAGTGGAGAGTTGGATCCACTGTAGTTCGTCTTCGTCATCATCAGTGGGTAGGTCGGGATCCACTTCTTGCGGCTCTGCCTCGTTCTCATACCCAGGTGCAGGCGCACCGGAGTTTTGGTCTCGACTTGCGCTGTCAGAGAGACCCGCCGAAGGACCACCCGCTGCTCCACCGGCATTATCATAGGATTCGTTGTTACCATAGTTTTCCGGAGAGGAATGCTCTGCGGTGCCTGCGAGTGAATCGGAACTGCTTTGACCACAGCCGATAAAGTTCATTGATATGGCGAAAAGAAAAATAACCCAGAGAAATCTTGCTGGCATAATAGCTCCTGTTTTGTTGTTCAGTTGACGTTACCGGTCAACCCGAATGCAATTCCACACGTAATTGCGGGTTGTGATTTCCGTTTGTGCTCTCTGTCTGGGGCTACTAGTCGAGACTGCTCGGAATTCTTACAGGTTTTTAGTTCTTTTTAGGTGTTTTTGAAAAACCTTGGAGTTGCGCTGGAAGTTATAAAGGTCCTTTCGTTCACTGGGAAGGGCGTCGATGGAGACTTCTTCAAACCCTCTCTCAATGAACCAGTGTGCAGTCTTGGTGGTGAGAACAAACAAATATTCAAGCTTGCGCTCAAGAGCCATTGTTTCAATTTTCCGCAGGAGGCGATCACCTCGACCACCACGTCGATAGTGTGGATGGACTGCAAGACAGGCTAACTCACCTGAAGATGAATTTGGAAGCGGATAAAGAGCGGCACTTCCGATTAAAACCTGCTCTTTTTCTATGACGAAGAATTGCTGGATTTCGCGTTCAAGCAGTTGCCGAGACCGTTTTACGAGGGTTCCATTTTCTTCCAGAGGTTGGAGTAAATGAATTAACCGACCGGTATCGGTAGCGAGTGCCGGTCTGAGCGTTTCAATTTCTTGATGCGTGATGAGTGAGCCAGCGCCGTCTCGTGTAAACAACTCGGTCAGGAGCGCTTCATCATGGGCATAGCTTACGATATGGGCGCGCTCAACACCGTTCTCACTCGCTTTGGCCGCGCAAACAAAGAGCGATTTTTCGTCTCGGTTTGGTTCAGTTTGACTCAGTTCTATCGATTCTGACGGCGTGCTGTGTCTGACCAATGAATGATCCGCCATAAGTCCTTCGGACTTGGTGAAGAGGATCAATTTGTCAGCGCCTAGCGAGATGGAGACTTCTGCGGCAACGGATTCACAGGCTAGGTTGAACATCTCACCGGTTCGGGAATAACCAATGTGTGAGATGAGCACGATTTGTCGATTGTTCAGTGCATTGTTAATCCCCGCTGTGTCGACACCACGTACATCGCCTGCGTATTGGTAGTCAGTTCCGTCGATAATGCCTCGAGGCTTGGCGATGATGAAATTACCAGAAACAACGCGCACCTTCGCGCCTCTCATAGGTGATGCTTCCATATCGGTACTCAGGTGGGCTTCGATGAGCATGCGTTGACTGCCAACGACTTGAGCAACATACTGCATGGTTTCGCGGGTCGTGATTCTGTATCCGTCGCGGACTTCAGTTTGGATGCCTCTGTCGTTGAGCATTCTGTCAATCTGTGGTCTAGATCCGTGAACGATGACGAGCCGTATCCCCAGGCTATGCAAGAGGACTAAGTCATGAAGAATTGCAGTGGCATTGTCGTGTTGTAAGAGTTCCCCTTGGAGCAATACCACAAAGGTTTTGTCACGATGCTCGTTTATGTAGGGTGATGCTTGCCGTAAACCGCTTACACTAAACACATCAAGATCATCGGTCATGAGTCTAGCTCCATCGTGCAGTGTTGAATAATGAGTTGCTTAAATATATTGAAGGCAGGAGACAATGTCTTGAGTTCCAAATATTCATTTGGTTGATGCGCCACATCG
>JBMYRY010000462.1:0-3100 GCA_049602795.1 Bradymonadia bacterium | reverse complement strand
CCTCGTCTAGGTCAATGTCGAGTACTGCCTGGGTCTCTTCATCAATAAAGTGGTGGTGTGGAGTCACGTTGTGATCATACACCGTTCGACCATCGCCCAAGTAAACCTCTTGAAGGAGGCCCCCCTTCACAAATGCGTGAAGCGTGTTGTAGACAGTAGCCTGAGACACCAAGACATCTTGCGATGCTAGGGACCTCATTACATCCTCGGCCGTTGGATGATCGAGTTCTTCGAACAACGCTTTCGCAATTGACACCCGCTGCGCTGTGGGCCTCAGCCCCGCTTTGCGAAGATCGTCATTATATGCTTGAGTCGACAATTTACGCCACCTACTTTAGAACAACTCTAAACTTAGAGTGACTCTAAACAACTCCGTTACAAGGCTCAAGCAAAAATCCCGAAAAAACCTTTATTGCCCCTAACTCGGAGTCATTTCACTGTGGAATCATAGCATCACAGCAAAGAAGGAACACGAGCTTACAACGTAAGCATAAAAAAGAGGTAAATCTATAGGGCGCCGTGGGCAAGAAACGGAGAAAAACGACTCAACGATAATGCCAATCCAATCGTTTCTTAACCTAAATGAACGTTACCCGATGCACCGAATCAAAGTAAGCGGGCTCTCACTTTCTTCTGTTTGACCCGCCCAGATTTCAAATACTGGTTAGCCTTGGATGCGTACTGCCTGCTAATCGCGACCGTGCAAAACCCCGGCTGAAGCTCAATCTTACCGATGGCATCATTAGGAATGCCCCCATCTTTAATCAGTGCGCCGAGAACATCACCTTTACGTATCTTGTCTCGTTTACCCGCATGAATCAGTAGCGTTCTATTGGGCGCAACCAAAAACCCAAGCCCGCCCCCTGCTCGTGGGGGCAATTCCCCTTCAGGAATTTCAGTGTCTAGATAGGCTTCAATGCGCTCGAGCCTCATTCGCTCACGTGGCGTTACAATACTAAACGCAAGCCCCTTTTCTCCGGCTCGCCCCGTTCGTCCAATGCGATGAACATGACTTTGAGGGTCTTTGGACAATTCAGCAATAATCACCATAGGTAGGCGTTCCACATCGATCCCACGGGCAGCAACATTTGTTGCGACTAAAATAGGCAGACTCCCGTTGCTGAACTTTAACAAGGTATTATCGCGATCACGCTGCTCCATGTTTCCGTGCAGAGCCTCAGCATCTGCGCCTCGACGCTGCAGGTTCTTTGCAAACTCGGCGCAGTCATCTCGTGTTTCACAGAAGATGAGGACGGACGATGGTCGATGGTGAGCGAGCAAGTCAACCAGAACATCGAAGCGCTCTTTAACCTCACACCAGAACAGACGCTGACTCACTCGAATTGCCGACGGCTCCTCCGCACCCACTGAAATATGTTTGGGCTCCCTCTGAAGAGCCTGACTCAAAGCGAGCACCACCTCGGGAAATGTCGCCGAGAACAGCAAAGTCTGTCGCGATGACGGGACGTAATCAACAATCGCATTGACGTCATCCGAAAAGCCCATATCCAACATTCGATCAGCTTCGTCCAAAACCAAGGCACTTATGGAATCTGCATTCATGTCCTTAGATTTGAGGTGATGAAGTACTCGTCCCGGCGTGCCCACAATGATTTGAGCACCACGCTTCAAATCGATGACCTGCTGTCTAAGTGGGCGTCCCCCACAAACGGATAGCACCCGGGTGTTTTCGAGCCGCTTCGCAAGCATCCGAAATTCCTTGGCGACTTGGTCCGCAAGTTCTCGGGTCGGGCACAGCACCAGCGCCTGAATCTGAGCCTCGCTCGAGTCAATTTGATTAAGAACGCTCAAGGCAAAAGCAGCGGTTTTTCCGGTGCCTGTAGCTGCTTGCCCGAGTACATCTTGACCCGCCAACATTGTGGGCAGGGCCGCAGCTTGAATGGGCGTCATCTTTTGAAATGATGCGCGTTGAGTGCCGATGATTAGCTCCGCCCGCAAACTAAGTTCAGTAAACTGAGAAACCATTACATATTCCCAAAATTAAAATCGATGAATGTACCTCGTCTAGACTATCGAAGAGACAACCAATGATTCAGATGTCTATTCAATACTCCCGCTAAGCGGGTAGATTGCACTGAGCGATAACGGAAACCGAACGAGAGAGCAAGGGAAGAGCTTGCGCCGATAAAGTATTTGACGCCATCACAAGTCTAATGGCATTCACACGCCTCCGGAGTGCGAGGGGGAAGCTCAAGCCGACCCCTGTATCGGTGCTCCATGTCGGGTTAATGATGATCTGGGAGGATTTCAACATGAAGAAGTTAGTGGTCTCAACTCTCTGCCTTGCACTTATGTTTGGTTGCGGTGGCGATGACAACACCGAGGAACAGCCTGGTGGCACTGCTGGCGAAGCCGGTGCTGGTGGCGCAGCGGGGGAAGCCGGTGCTGGTGGCGCAGCGGGTGAAGCCGGTGCTGGTGGCACTGCGGGCGAAGCCGGTGCTGGTGGCGCAGCGGGTGAAGCCGGTGCTGGTGGTACTGCAGGCGAAGCCGGTGCTGGTGGCACTGCAGGTGAAGCCGGTGCTGGTGGCGCAGCGGGTGAAGCCGGTGCTGGTGGCGCAGCGGGACAAGCGGAAGCACAGGTCGAACGCGGTCGCTATCTCGTACATCATGTTGCCGATTGTGTCGGCTGTCATACGCCTCGCACGCCAATGGGTCAACTCGATGAGACAAAAACGCTTGCAGGCGTGACCTGCTTTATCGATGTAGATCCGGCGAACGATGAATTTGGCTGTCTCAATACTCGAAACCTGACAAACGATGCCACAGGGCTAGCAAATCGAAGTGATGAAGAAATTCGAGATATGCTGATTCAAGGGGTCCGACCGGACGGTACTTTTCTCCATCCCATGATGCCTTACTGGATGTACACCAATATGGAAACTGGAGACCTAGACGCCATCATCGCTTATTTGAGAACTGTACCGGGTATTGAAAACCGAGTCGGTAACAGTCAAGCGCCTTTCGATAGCGTCGGAGGAACGGTCATGCCTCTCGATCTTGACCTCGTGCCTTCACCAGCCCCCGAAAATGAGCATTACGAGAGCGCCATGCGGGGTCGTTATCTGGCGGTTAACGTCGG
>JBMYRY010000461.1:0-3108 GCA_049602795.1 Bradymonadia bacterium | reverse complement strand
TCGCCCAAGACGATGTGGGTGGTTCGATGGCGTCGCCATTCGCTATGCCACTTGGTTGAATGGATTTACGAGCCTTTCGGTGACCAAGCTGGATGTCTTGGACCATTTTGAGGAAATCAAAGTATGTACTGCGTATATGATTGATGGCGTTGAAACCACGGAGTTTCCTGACACCCCGGATTTGGAACGAGCCACTCCGGTTTATGAAACTTGGCCAGGCTGGTGCACGTCGACCCGTGATGCGCGTACGTGGAAAGATTTACCCAAGCAGGCACGCCATTTTCTACATCGCATCGCTGAATTGTCTGGTGCACCGATTCGCTACGTATCGGTAGGACCGGCAAGAGCCGAACTCGTTGTGGTCGACACATTTGGCGCTGAGGGAGTATAGCCAATGAAATCATATGATTCGAAAACGTATCTCTCCCCCTTCACCTGGCGCTATGGCACTGAGGAAATGCGGGCGGTCTGGAGTGTCTATCATCAGCGTGAAATTTGGCGCCGAATTTGGGTTGCCATGGCAGAAGTTCAGTGTGAGCTCGGTCTTGTTAAAGAAGCGCAGGTTGATGACCTGCGACGGAACGCACATCGAGTTGACCTCGCTCGAGCGGCAGAAATCGAAGCCGATATACGTCACGATGTCATGGCGGAAGTCAAGGCGTTCGCGGAGCAGTGTGAAGTAGGTGGAGGTATTGTGCATCTCGGTGCCACCTCCATGGATGTTCAGGACAATGCGGATGCGATTCGCCTCACCGAAGCTCTGGACGTCGTTCTAGAGAGAACCGGGGCATTAATGCAGACGCTAGCGACACAAATTGAGACGCTTGCGGACCATCCAACCATGGCGTTTACGCATCTGCAGCCGGCTGAACCAACAACCCTCGGGTACCGACTTGCTCAGTACGGGCAGGACTTGTTAAGTGACTTTGAAGGGTTGAGCGATATCCGATCACGCATCAAGGGCAAGGGATTTAAAGGTGCCGCCGGTACGAGTGCATCATATATGCAACTCTTCGGAGGCTCACTCGACCGACTGCAACAATTCCAAGACCGAATGATGGAGAAATTGGGCATTGAGGAAACGGTTGCGGCAACCCAGACGGCACCGCGAAAACAAGAATACCAATTAGTCTCGGTGTTGAGTGGACTCGGTCAAACATTGTACAAAATGGCGTTCGATTTTCGGATCCTGCAATCTCCAGTCATCGGTGAACTCGCTGAACCCTTTGGAAAAAAACAAGTGGGATCGAGTGCGATGCCCTTTAAGCGCAATCCAATTGATGCTGAGAACATTGATAGTTTAGCCCGTCTACTAGCAACGTATCCCCGAGTGATGTGGGACAATGCAGCCCACAGTCTCTTGGAGCGAACGCTTGATGATTCGGCGAACCGTCGTACCGTCCTTGCGGAAAGTTTCCTTTTGATCGATGAAATGTTGAAGAAGGCACAGCGCATCCTCACGGGACTGAGAATCGACGCCAATGCGTCTGATAAATTGATGGACATTTACGGTCCATTCGCTGCGACGGAACGATTGATGATGGAAGCCGTTAAGCTCGGTGGTGATCGACAAGTGCTTCACGAGGTGATCCGTGAGCATGCCCTGCGGTGTTGGGCGGAACTCGCGGCGGGTCGCCCCAATACGCTTGAGGTTTCACTCGCTGAGGATGAACGGTTGACAAGCCTAATGGACCCAACAGCCATATTTGACAGTTTAAAATCCCGAGATTATGTGGGCGATGCGCCTGTAAGAGCTCGAAAAATAGCACGCCTCATGAAGGCGGCGATAAGTGGAGAAAAGTAATGAAGTCAGCAATCAATGATGCATTGAACCAGCCTCTCGAAGGTGTAGATCTGAGCGACTTTGGCCAAACTCATGTCGGTAAAGTACGTGATATGTGTGTACTGAACGATAAGAGAGTCCTTGTAACGACCGATCGAGTATCCGCGTTCGACCGGGTCCTCGGGACAATTCCTTACAAAGGGCAGGTTTTGAATCAGTTAAGCGGTTGGTGGTTCGAGAAATTACAAGATGTGGTGAGCAACCATATGATTTCCATGCCCGATCCAAATGTGATGGTCACGCACGAAGCGAAGCCGTTGCCGGTCGAGGTCATTGTTCGTGGTTATATTACGGGATCCACTTCCACATCCCTTTGGACCCTGTACGAGCAGGGGGTTGAGAAACCTTACGGGCTTGATTTGCCCGAGGGGCTCGTGAAAAACGCAAAGCTGCCGAATGCTGTCATCACGCCCACAACCAAGGCGGAAATGGGAGAGCATGATGAAAGGCTCACCTCAGCGGAGGTGCTGGAACGTGGTCTTGTGGAGCCTGAGTTATGGGCACAGGTGCAGCGGGTAGCATTGGAGATTTTCGCAGCTGGTCAAGCGGCTGCAGCGCAAGCCGGATTGATTCTTGTCGACACCAAATATGAGTTTGGCATGATCGATGGGAAATTGTCATTGATCGACGAAGTGCACACACCGGACTCGAGTCGGTACTGGATCGCAGAAACGTATGATCAGGCGATGGCTAACGGTACGGCGCCAGATCAGTTCGATAAGGAGCATCTAAGGCTCTGGCTTAAGGCGCAGGGCTATAATGGTGACGGCGAAGCGCCCGTTCTGACCGATGAGATTCGGGCCGAGGTTGCCCAGCGTTACATTGATGCTTTCGAGAAACTCACTCAAACTCAATTCGTGCCGGGGGATCTGCCACCAGCCGACCGTGTTAATTCAAACATTCGTTCATATTTAGGGAGTAAATAGTTATGTCAAAACCAATCGTACCAATCATCATGGGCTCAAAGAGCGACTTAGATCATGCGCGTAAGATTGCTGGCACTCTTGCAGAGTTTGGCATCGAATCCGAACTTCGAGTTGGGTCAGCGCACAAGGTTGCTTCTTACCTTCTCGGCGTGCTTGACGCCTACGAAAACGACGGTCGACCTAAGGTATACGTCACGATTGCTGGACGCTCAAACGCGCTCTCCGGTTTGGTTGACGCGCATGTGAGTGCTCCGGTCATCGCATGCCCGCCACCATCTCAGAGCTTTGGCGGCGCGGACATCTTTTCATCGATTCGGATGCCGTCTTGGGTCACGCCTG
>JBMYRY010000460.1:0-3114 GCA_049602795.1 Bradymonadia bacterium | reverse complement strand
GAATTCGGTGATAAATCTGTCCTACTAAGAATCGAAGTCGCGCGCGTGATGCATCACTCTTCGCTTTTTTAAGACTAGCAAGAAGATGTCGGACTAAAACGACTGCTTCGTCTTTTGAGCGTTCATCATCCGCATTAGACAAGTGCGAGGTCATCGCATCGAGACCTGCCCAATCTTCACTCTCAATCAATAAATGGATTAGTTCTTCGCGTGACTGAGCACGCTCCTCAACGCTCACAGACGTGCCCATTTGGTCGTCACTCATAAAGCTTGAATCCCCTCGCGATACCGATAAATTAGAGCTCGCCCCCTACCGCGGCAAGTTCGTCGAAAAACATGGTACAAACTGCGGCGTCGAGAGACAAGCGAACACATAGGTACAGACGACTAAAATTGACGAAAAACCGAATACGCAAGCGACGAGGTGACAAATTAAAGCAGATCAGCATTCAGCATACGTGTAATCCTTGACAATTCCCCACGAAGCGAACTAAGTCCTTGCACATTAATACACATTAATTCGACCTCCGTTCGTATCAAAGGCATCACAGCGATTTCGAACCTTGGGCGTTTTGGGAGATCCCTTACTTATGAAGAATATGAATCTACTCGTTCTACTTTCCGTTCTATTCGCTTTTGCCGCGGCACACGCGGACGAGAAAACACAGGACGCCAGCAAAGAAACAGCGGACGATTCAGTAAAGGAAAAAGCTGAAGAGTCCGCCAAGAAAGATGAGAAGGCCGACGACGAAAAAACGAAGGCCGCACCGTCTAAGAAAGACGCCGATAAAGACAGCGACGCAAAAGCGAATGCCAAAGACGACAACAAGACGACTCCAGACAAAGCGGGCGCAGCGAAGTCATCGAAAGGTGATAAGAAAAAGAAAAAAGACGATTTAAATCAGCAAATGCTCGCTGCCGGCGGTAACCTCGCGGCCCTCGCCGGAGCAAACTCGTCATACCCAATTTCTGGGACCATGAGCGCCCGATACACATTCAACCACGCGAACTTCGTTGACAGCGAGGGCGACTTTGGTACTCAAGTGGTCTCTCTGGGCGGTAATGTAAACTACTCGGGTTTGAAGAAAGTGATTCTCAGCACTGGCTTAAACGGTCGTAAATCTCTTGTTAATGACTTCTTCAGTGCCGGTTCGGCAAGCCAGACCAACGAACAACCATGGGAAATTGGCGATATCTCAATCAATGCCTTTGCCCCTAGGCTTTACACCATTCCCGGTGTCGACATTAACGTCAACGGCAGCATCTCAACCTCGGCACCGTTGAGCCGAGCAAGTCGCGCCTTTGGGCTCGTCACCGCAAGCACGTTGAGCACCAGTTTTCAGTGGATTCGCAAGCAGCTTTTCTTATCCTTGAACGTCAATTCCACGTTGAATGTTTTGGACAAACCCACGATGCAGGTTGACTGCGCCCGTGCACCGGATGTCTGCCGAATTGCAGGCTCTGATGTCGGCATGCCACTTAACCGCCTGAGCTACGGCACTTCACTGACATCAGCATACTCCTTATTGAAGGGTAAACTTCAGTTGATTGCTCAGTTCGGCTTACGGGGTGGATACTCCGCTGTGGAATTTGAAAGCGATGAGTTTAGTCCTGAATACGCTCAATCGGGACGTCAGTATTCCATGGCTACTCAGAGCTTCGCCTATGCAGTGCGCTACACGCTAGCGGGGAAGAACATTATCACGGTCTCTTCATCGACCGCTGGTCCCATCTACACCAACGACAATCAGGTTTGGCGCTTCCCTCTTTTTGACACAGAAAGCAATCTCCACCACCGGACGTTCTACAGCCTGTCCGTGTTACGACTGTTCTAAGGTGAGTCTGGATTACCTCCCATCTCCGACGCGTTTGCTCAACCTACGCCTGCGAGACAGCGTGTAGCGCGACCCACGCGTCATTTCACCAAATCTCTACCCATGAAGCGCATCCCTTCGCCACGGGCAACTTCACTCAAACGGTGTCAAAACAATCTCGTTACGAGTTGACTTATGCCGTGCAGCGCAAAGAACCGTGAAACCTCCAAGGCATAAGACAAGCCGACTCATACCAGCTCCTAGAATCATATCGTCGGTGCATCACGACCCGTGATTGCTGTTCAGAGTTTCGCTCTGATTGCACATGCAGCCATCAACGTCCTGCACAACAAAATAGACATGATATTTACGGGGAGCATGTGTTGGCGCAGCGGGGCTAAGCGAAGCCAATCTGCAATAGTGCTCCTCCGTTTAAACGACCAAGTGATCACTAACGTAGAGCAGAAAAAAACCACACCGCCCTCGGAAATCAAGAAGCTCTATTCGTGGTCTTACCTAGGAAGGACGCGACTATATCCGGCGATAGGGTTAAGCGCTTTGCTTTTCCAAGACGAGTTCAGGGCGATCGCCATTGACCACAACGCCTTCTGTGATGACGCACTCGGTGACGTCTTCTAAATCAGGCAGTTCATACATGATGTCGAGCATGATTTCTTCGAGGATCGACCGCAATCCACGTGCACCAGACTTTCGATTAATGGCTTCGTTGACAATCGCTTTCATGGCCTCCGGGGTGAAGCGAAGCGCAACTTGCTCAAGTTCAAAGAGGCGTTTGTATTGACGAATGAGAGAATTCTTTGGTTTCCAAAGGATCTCATACAGGTCGTCCTCTTCAAGTTGATTGAATGCTACTGCAACCGGAAGGCGCCCCATGAACTCCGGAATCAATCCAAACTTCACAAAGTCTTCGTGGGTCACGTATTCAATGAGATCGTTATATTTGTTCCCCTTCGGTACATCGAGCTTAGCTTCTTTGTCCGTATTCGCTGAGGCAAACCCGATGCTGCCGGGCGTAGTTCGCTGCTTGATCACCTTTTCAAGACCGACGAACGCACCGCAGAGAATGAAGAGAACATGTGTTGTATCTATCTGAATGAGCTCTTTATGCGGACGGGACCGAGCCCCATCTGGATAGATGGTGACTTTGTCACTCTCGATCATTTTAAGGAGGGCTTGCTGAACGCCTTCTCCACCAACGTCACGCGTACTCGCGCCGCCGTCACCGCGTCGGGCAATCTTATCGATTTCATCGATGACAACGATACCTCGTGAAGCCCGT
>JBMYRY010000459.1:0-3116 GCA_049602795.1 Bradymonadia bacterium | reverse complement strand
AGCAAGGGCTCAGCCCAGCGGACGAAACCTCCCGCCGACTTCAAATCTATCACCTCATCATCAGGCTTTGTCACGAGCTGTCGTTGAGTTCTGAGCCCAACTTCAAGGTTATCGAGCGGTATGCGCGCACTCGAACTAAATCGATACGCCTCCCCATCATCCAGCAAAGCGGCGTACTCGTCTTGATAGACAGACCCAACGCTAAAGATAAGACTAAATCTGCTTAAAGCATCCGTCGAAAGGTTTGCAAGGGGTCGGAATTCCACCTCGATCTGATCAGTCAAATCACCATTCCATCGCTCCACCATAGTCGACACGAAATTGGGGCGCTTCCACTCAATCGCATCTGATTGAATCCCAAGACCCCACCTCGATTGCATTTGCCCTAGCCTTAAAGATAAAAGCGGTCCCTTTACTTCAAACCACGCGAGCCTTGGCTCAAGCGTCGTCCATCCGTCATAGCCGTTACTACGGTCAACATGACGCCGCTCCAAGATCCCCGACCCCACATCATGTGTGGTCCCAAAGGTCTGCCCAGTCAACACATCAATCTCCAAGTGGACTGATACAATGCCAACCTCCATATTGGGCTTCAGGCGTAGTCTATGCCGCCCCCAATCCTGGGCTGCTAAAGTTGCATCGTCTGATAACTGAAACGCATCGGTCAGATAAGACATGAGGCGATATTCGCCCCCCGTCGACCAACTAACCCGTGCCGAACTCGTTCCCACGAACATGCAGACAAGCGGCAGCAATAACAATGAAGACAATCTATACAAGAAAGGACTCGAATCATTCATGAAAACATTAGCTTTTGGACTACCATTTTACCTCTGCAACCACAAGCACAGCCGGCGCAAAAGGCATGGAAAAAGTGTTTCTCCTTGACCTGTAAGCGCTGCGATTTTATATAAGGGTCGCTTGCGAAAGTGGCGGAATTGGTAGACGCGCAGGATTCAGATTCCTGTGCCCATTAGGGTGTGGGGGTTCGACTCCCCCCTTTCGCATAAGTTTTCCTCTTGCGAGGCTGACGTCACGCTATGGCGACTCGCTGCACAAGACTTCTAACATGGTGAGTTCTTTTCGCTGCGCGGCACTGAGGGCACACTTAGGCTTAGTAGCCTCGGTCACAAGCTTTCGTACACGCCCACACAAGGCACTATCCTGTACCAGACTCCCCCCTTCACTGTCTCGCACGATCTCTTTGAATTGAGTCCTACATCGACGCCCGAGTGATTCCACACCGCTATTTCTCGGCGGCTTGGTAATCTTTGTCACGAGACCTTCTTTTGGATTGCCTGCTTTCTCGCCTTTGGACCTTAGATTCTTTCTGCCTTTCTTTACCTTAACATCCGCAACACGGTCTCCAGGTTTCAAAACCGGTCGCTGCACTACTTTCTTTTCGGTCGCCACCAATTTGTCATCGGTCGGCTTAGTCGAATCAACATCAACCCCTGAATCATTTGGCTTTTTCTCTACAATGACCGCCGATGGAACGAGCGCGTCCCCCCCTGAACTAGCCTTTCGGCTAACCGACATAGAGGCGTCAAATCCCAAAGATGAAGCATTAAGCTTTCCTTCAGAAGTGGGACCATCGCCCCGAACAAACCAAGCGATGCCTATCCCCGCGGCTAAGCAAAGCCCCGCGATAGCCGCGATACGCCCCTTACTCTGGGTTCCACTCTCATGCGGTAGGCTCTCAGAGGATTCATCAGGCATCAACGCTTGGGCTGAAATCGGTTTCGAGCTACTCAGTACATCGACGGAGCTTTCGGAATGGTCATGTCCACCCGGAGCCTGACTGTCGTTGGACGACAAAGGTTCTTTCCGATTGTTTTGAACAGAGCCTTCAAATGCCTCTGGGTCAAAATCAACGGACAAATTTGTTTCATCGTCACCCAGCAGCGCGCCATCATCCAAAACGGTGTGTTCTGGCGCAACGGATAGCGGACGGGCGTATGCACTTGTTTGGGCAAATGGGAGCGTGGGCATCCCAAGGTGTGGCAATGCTTCTCTTAAGGCAATCCTAAATTCGAGGGCATCTTGATATCGATCTGCAGAATCTCGCCACAACGCATCTTCAAGCACATGGCAGAACGCATCACTCACCGGCTCCATACCACGTCGCCCGGTCACTTTAACGGAGTTACTCCCCAATCGTTGAATAATACAAGCCCGGTCGAAGGGTTGAACAGTCCCATCTCGCCCGAATTTGGAATGCGGAATTTCTCCGCCAAGAACGAGGATCCCAAGCAACCCAACCGAATAAATGTCCGACACAGGGGACGCCGCTTCACCCAACAAAACCTCTGGCGCCATCCAACGTGGCGTTCCGATCACTCGCTTTGCTCTGCTCTTATCCCCCTTCCTACCCCCCTCAACGAGTTGAGCGATCCCCAGGTCAAGAATACGAACATGAGCATCAATAGCTGACGATTGTTCAAGAAAAACATTGCTAGGCTTTAGATCTCTATGGACTACGCCCTGCAAATGAATCTCTTGTAGACCCGCGAGTACACCGTCAATGATAAGAGCTCCATCGCGCTCGCTACAAGGTCCCCCCGTTGCAAGTCTCTCCGTTACGGTCTGCCCTTCCAACAAATCCATGACGAAAAAAGGATAGCCTGCTTCAGTCTCACCAAATTCACGTAACCCCACGATATGTGGCGAGTTAAGCTTGGAGATCACTTTAGCTTCATCAATGAATCTCGCTTTAACGGTGTCTGAAACATTCTTCGAACGGATGACCTTAACCGCGACCGCCTGATTAAACGCGCGTTCGTCAAGAGCCTTCCAGACACTGCCCATACCGCCTTGCGCAATGGCTGCGACCATTCGATATCTACCGGCGATGAGCTCGCCTGCACTTAATATCGTGGACAAAGGCTCGGTCACGGCTCATTTACTCCATCATTATCCACCGGCTCATTTCGAGTGAGAATCATCGCGCGACAAGCCTGACACGCCACTCAGAACGAGAACTTGCCCAGGAACTTAAGACTCTCGGACTGTAAATGAACATCCCATTTAGGTCTCCAGCCAAAAGGCGCGATATTGTTGTTGGTCTTCACACTCTTTTGCTCTGGTGCATCCAAATAGTACCAAGCAACCGCTAA
>JBMYRY010000458.1:0-3116 GCA_049602795.1 Bradymonadia bacterium | reverse complement strand
GCAGTTGAAGCGGTCTTAGCCTTTGTATCTGCCGCCTTGGTCTTGGTTTCGGCTGTCTTCTCCGCTTTCTTCTCGGGCTTCTTTGCACTGCAACCAACAAGTACAGCCAGCGCTGCAATCACGAGCAACTTTGTAGATGTCTTCCAACTCATTTGATTAAGTCTCCTCACCATCATTAAAAACAACATTTCCAATCGAGGTTTTCCGAGTGCTCAAAACCCGTATACCCCAAATTTGACGGTGGTCAGTACCACTTCGCCACCAACAAATCAACAGCCGCGCGCTCTTCGGCCGCCGAATGACGTACGGAATCAGATATCCAACCCAAACGATCATGTCGACTAGTTGACTTCTATGCTAAATTCCAATAATAGACCCATGAGTAGTTTAATTAAGATTTATGGAACGATTGTTATGTGTGCGAACCGCTCTTCTCAGCTATGCCTATTGATCTTTCTAGTGCTCGGCTGCAGTGAGTCCAGTACTCCACCCGTCAGTATTGGAGAGCTTAATTTTGAGAAAATTGTTCTCGATCCAACGGTCGAAGGACCCGCGTTTTTGGAAGTTGGTGACGTCAATGGCGACGGCAAGACCGACTTGATCCTCTCAAGCTTTGGACTCATTGAGGGCACGATCATAAACCCGGGAACCCTGGACATCTATCTGGGCGGTGATGAACTTGGGGTATTTGAAAAGCAAAACGTGATGGATAAATCGGAGGAAGTCTATTTTCCAAATGATCCGATTCTTCGCGACCTCGATGCTGATGGAGATATCGACATTGTGATTGGGTTCGGTTTTCTCGCCTGTAATTTTTTGGAGCGACGCGACCGTGAAGGCACGATTCAGCCACCAAGCGCATGCGGCGGACTTGCCTGGTTTGAGCAAGACGCGGGTCAATGGCATCGCCACGATGTGATTCCGCCAAATAATGACCTTTTCTTTCATCGCACGCTGTTTACAGATCTGGACGAGGATGGCATCGACGACCTCATCGCCGTTGGTGAACTTCGTCCTATCGAAGGCAAGTCTGGTGACAAAGCCGTGACCTTTGTCCTGCCCGGACTCATGCCGATTGGAGCCTTCGGAGACCCAATTGCCGTAGGTCAAGGCTTAGGCAGCTTGCCTGAGTTGTATGATGTGGATGGAGACGGAGACCTTGACCTCGTGAGCGCCGAGTATTTTGCGGGTCAGGATGCATCATTCGTTTGGTATGAACGAACGAACGAAAACCCGATAAGCGAAGCTGGCTGGGTACGCAGAATCATCTCCGACGACCTGGGACCTTCAATACAACTGAGTATGATTGAAAACTTTTTTGGCAACGGAGAGACGATTGCAGTCGGAAGCAATCATAGCAATACATCATTACCAACACCTGATGACTGGGTCTCAGGTATTTATGTACTACGCCCCGGGGACAATGTCCGCGAACCATGGACAAGCCGCCTGATTTCAAGGGACATTGTTTCAAGACCGATCTCAAATCAAGCTGCGCCTGGCGTCTTCAACTGGGGCGATATTGATGAAGATGGCGATCTCGATCTCATTGTCAGTGGTGATGGAGATGCGCGTATTTTCGTTCTAGAGCAATTAGCAGACCAAACCTTTGAAACCTGGACCCTCGAAAGTGAAGTGCCCCAAGCCGGTGGCTTACGAGTCGTGGACCTAGGTGGGTCCTCACAACCAGAAATTGTCATTGCATCTTTCGAAAGCAACCTCTTTCAAATGTACGCGCCAACAAGTAAGCCTGGGCAAATGCTTACCCCCACCGAAACGCCAAGTTGGACTGAACCATTACCCCAAACGCCCGTAAGAGTTCATTTTGATGAAACATTAACTGGACCTCTGATTATCGCGGTATTTGAAGATTATCCACCAACGACTGCACCAATCGGATTTAAGCTAGCCCCGATGCCGGTATCCGGAGAAACCTACGAAGTGAATTTTTCTCAAGAGGGTACCTACAAATTGTTTGCACTCATTGATGTCGATGGATCGGGTCCCATGGGTTTGACGGAGGGCGATGCATACGCAGTGCTGGACGTCGAGTTTCCCGTAAACACGACGGTCGATCTTTTCTTGGAAGTTGAGCCCATCGCACCGGAAGAATAGCCCGCCGCAAATGAGCGAACACCCGGTGACGAGTATTTACATGGCCACAAAGCGCTCCCATCAATCACAGCGGTCATGATCAAAAAAACTCATCCATGACGGGACATAATCGGTACACTTACCCCATGTTACGGACAGAGCACCGATATTTGAGATTACGTTCGATTCGACGGTTATCATGGTCTAAATACGCGATTGCAGTGACCGAACATGTTGCCCAGTCTCACCTCAAGTTTGAGTCATGAAAACGACGTTAACGCTGTACCTAATGGGGCTCCTTTGGTCTGGCGCCGCGGTGGGACTATGGGTAAAGAGCTTCCCATACCTTTTCGTTGAAGATTCCAATTTTTCGTCGGTCTTCTTCAGTCTATCTATTTCGTTGTGCCTGGGCTGGGCAAAGTCAACATTCATACTCGACCGGGTGGCTCAAAAAATGACCAAGAGGGCTCAAAGGACTACACCCATTTCACCAAAAATGACCTCCTTCCTTCGGCTTGTTGGTATGATTGTATTCATGAGCGGACTTGGGTTGGGTATTCGTGAGTTGCCTTACAATGCGACTGTTAAGCGCTGGGCTGTGTCCCTCATCTATCCGGGCATCGGATTTGCGCTCCTGCGGAGCAGCTTCATTTTGTTTGGCATCCGAGCTGGGCAAAATAAAGCGCAGTAACCGACGCCAACTCGCTAGAGCGTCGTCTCAATCCTAAAGAACGCGACGTCTAATCGACCGAATCCTCAACTCGGCCACAAAACGCTCTGGTCGATTTGGGTAAGTGGAACAATCCGTTTCATAAACTCGTTGGACGGAATCATATAGGCGCCAAAACGAGCAAGATGCTCCGTGTGCATCTGACAGTCGATGAGTTGTATTCCGCGTGCAAATAACCGAGGGGCAAGCTCCGCAAAAATGATTTTTGAGGCACCCGACTCACGAGAGAACATTGACTCGCCAAAAAACACCTTTCCCATAACGACGCCGTAAACGCCGCCAATAAGCCTAC
>JBMYRY010000457.1:0-3125 GCA_049602795.1 Bradymonadia bacterium | reverse complement strand
AACTTTATTTCTTGGAGCCGTTGGTTTTTTATGCAAGCTCAATCACTCGAAGCGCCTCAACTGCTTGAGTTGGTTAATGGCTGTAGCAATCCTGTCGGTAAAGACTTGATCAAAAGTCTTTTGCGCCGTCAGAACACAAGTTCAATGGATGCCTGGGCTGAGCGATTAAGAGACCCGAATGGTAGCATTGTAGAAGAAGTCATCGATGTAATCGTTGAGAGTGACTTGGGCGAACAGGCGAAGCCACTTTTTCTAGACACCTTACAACACAAAGCTGCTGCTGTTCGTGCGCGGAGCATTGAGGTCCTTACACCGTTCTATGACGCTCAAGTTCGTGAGGCTGTGCTCCCGTTGATTACCGACCCGGACAGTCGAGTTCGATTGTCGATTTTGTCCCTCGCTCAGACCTTGAGGGACTCTAGTCTTGCTCCGTACTTTATTCAGGTTGCTCAATCAGATGATTCTTACAGTTATGGGGAAGACGAACTTCGGCGTCTTTTTGAAACCATCGCACTCCTCGGCGGCGCAAAACTGACAGACCTATTTGAGAGTCGTTTGTCTCTAGAGTCGAGTGGTGGTGTTGTTAGTCAACTCTTTAAGTCAAAGAAGTCTGCAATTGAAGATACGTCAATGCGACGTGCAGCGATTTCAGGTTTGGCGATTCTCGGCGATACAAAGAGCGTGAATCTCATCAAGAAAGTACATCGGAATGCTGAGCTTTCTCTGGCAGCACACTGCGAGGTGGCACTCAAGACAGCAGACAGAGTAAGAAAAAACCATGAGCAGACATCTGAGGAGGCTCGTGGCGAGAAAGCAATTGAAGATTGGGATGCTTTCTCGGGATTGATGGGGGATCGGATGCTGTTTCTGCCTAATGACTTAGGGTTGAACGCTGAGCGTATCGTTGCTGTGTCGAAAGAACCCTCGCAGTCACCCAAGACTGAAAATTTAGAGGAGTCGGCAACGGTAGAGAGCCGAAATGACATGCCGCGTCGAACAGAGCCTTCTCCTGACAATCTGTATACGGCGGGAGAGTCCGTTCTGGCCATGAGACGTTTGTTGGGTCAGCCTTCTGTATTGACGGGGGGAGACTATCGTATTTTGGATCTTCAGCTAGCGATTGTCCCCTTGGCAGAGGTGACGCATACGGTGAAACCGACCTTAAAGAAAGGTGCGGCGATTGAGAAGAAGCGTGCGGCGATTTCCAACGAAAATATTGATGACCTGCTTAAATCCTACGTTGAGACGGAGCACAGTCAAAACAGTGAAAGTGTAGATGAGATTTTGCAAGGGTACCTTGGTGGAGAAACCGATCCTCCGCCCCAGCGTGAAACAAGCGATCAAGATTTAGAATCGCTCTTGATGGATTACGCTCAAGAAGACACAAAGGGGTCGAAATGAGCACGCAAGAATATTCGAATGAGCAAAGTGAGAAGATTCAGGCAGCGGGTCGTAATTTGCTTCTTTACATCTACTCGATGTTCAAAACGGGCGAAATTCATGACTTAAATAATGATGCCTGGATCAGACCATGCGAGAAAATCAGTGATGTTTTGCGTGAGTTGTTTAAATACGAGAAACGTAGAGTGACCTTCATCCTCTATGAAGGAACGGCTCAAGTAAATGCACATGCCTTATGGTTAGATAAGTCAACCTTAGAGACTACTCAAGAACTGGAGCAATTCTTTGCGATTCGTGAGATCGGGGGGGTCATCTTTCGGGAGGTACCGAAAGATGATTCGCTCAAAGAGTTTTTCTATCAGGTAGCGCGGTACCGGCCAGCTGAGGAAGAAGATGATCAGACTAAGGTATTGACGGATTTACTCGTAAAGCGTGGTGTTTCCTCCTTAACGATCGCCCCGAGACCGAATCGGCTCGATCAAGTAGGCACTGGTGTGCGGGGGGTGAAATCCATTTGGACCTATTCGAAATCGGTCGCGGCATTCACTGAAGTGTATCAGCGTCGTCCAATCGAAGTCCGAAAAGCAAGACGTCTGATCCAAGAGATCGTGGACGCGTGTACGAATGAACAAGATTTAATGGTCGGGCTAGCCATGATCGGCGGCGAGCGTAACCGCGAACGTTTAGCTGTTGATACTGCGGTGCTTTGCGTGGCGATTGGTCGGGGACTGGGACTGACCAGAAAGCTGTGCAGTGACCTCGCAATGACAGGGCTTTTGTCTGAAATTGGTGGCGCTTATATTGGGGAGCGTGAACAGAGTATTGATGTGAATTTTGCCACAGCAGGATTAACTTTTCGCCAACTCGCCGAGGGGTCATCTTTGACGGATTCATTTCTGAATCGGGTTGCTGTTGCCGTAGAATGGTCAGAATCCCTTCGGTCTGAGACATATCGTCTCGCAGGCAGCCCCACGCCGCTCCCAATGTCAGCTTTAATTCGAGCATGCCGATTGTTCTTAGACAGAATTCATGGGCTTAAGGGACCGCCACTTACAGCCATTGCTGCTTTGGAAGCGTTACGTACGGAGTTGACGACATCGGCAGAAAAACGCGCATGTGCGATTCTTGGGTTAACCATTGGATTTCTGCCTGTTGGTTCGGTGGTTCGCATGCAAAATGGTGATATTGGGGTGGTGAGCGAAATTGAGCATATCCGAGGTATTCGGGCTTTCAGTGCGGCAGATCTTCCGCTTTCGAAGCCGAAGAAGATCTTCGTGACGCGTTTAGTTGACGCTCAAAACAAACGCCTCACTCAACGTGATACTCGAGTCTGTCTTGGCGATGCCGCTAAAACCGGAGAATGGACGGTTCACGGCGTTTTGTCTGGCCTCGGATTCGAGCAGCATATCCTTCAGGGCTTATTTCCCAACCCTGGCGTTGTTCGGAAACAATTAGGTGTGAGTGGATGACCGAACAATTGAGCTTGGTGCCAGGGGTCATTATTGCAACCCCCAATCTAATCGACCCTAATTTTCGGCGAACAGTTGTTGTGATGTTGCAGCATGACGATGACGGTACATTGGGCTTAGTCTTGAATCGGCCGACAGAGCATTTGTGCAGTGCGGTGACGGATAGTCTAGACATCGGATGGACACTCGATGAGGAGTCTTACCTGTCCGTCGGCGGGCCTGTGGAGCCTCAAAGTTTGTGGATCGTTCACTCGG
>JBMYRY010000456.1:0-3128 GCA_049602795.1 Bradymonadia bacterium | reverse complement strand
TGCATGAATGTGCCCTCACCGAGATCAACGTGAGCCAAACGAATTATTCCATTGACGTATATCCCGATCTTGCGCGTCTGTCCGAACCGGGCTTGGTAGAAATCATCGTTAGCTGAAACATCCAAGGACGCCATATTACGAATACGTACGTCGCGACGATTGTCTCCAACCCTAGAAGGGAACATCGCCAAGCTTCCACATCCACGAGTCGTAAATGAAGAGGTTCAATTTGGATTCATCCCACGAATATTTATCATCTAAATATAGCCGGCACTGGAACTGACCAGTGCAGTCTTCACGTTATTCGCACGGATTCTTGACCAGTTGGCCTATCAATGTAAGATAACGTACTCTAATGTAGTATAAAACTAAACGAACACCTCAAAAGGAGAACTCATGAAATTGACTCGTAAACTCCCACTCACGCTCATTCTATGCTTGCTGTTTGCTGCGCCTTCATCGGCATTTGCCCTGGGTCTTGGCTTCGGTGCAAAGCTAGGTCTAGGCAACGGTCTTCCAGAAGATGATGATGCGGGAGATATCTCAATTACCGCTGGCTATCTCGTGGCTAATCTTAATCTCATGGCTGTAGCCGTTGAAGGGAATATTGGCTTGATAAGAGGCGCGAGTGACGATCTCGACGACACGTATAGCGACGAATTGAGTGTTGTTGCACTTGTCAAAACCGGGATTCCCATCATTCCTGCCGTCCTCTCTCTAGATTTTGGTGCTGGGATCGATCAGCGAATTCTGATGGGCACCACCGTTGGAGATAAAGAGCTGGATGATGTCAGTGGTAACCGGACATTGATTCCTCTCTCGATTCAGGCAAGCGGTACCATTTTGCTCGCCAGAGTTTATGGTGAAGTCCGGTATAATCACGAAATTGCAGGCAGCTACGAGATTGATGGTGTCGAGGCAGACACTAAAAAGGTTAACGAACTCCTGTTCCTGGTTGGTGCCACCTTCTAGTTTAGTCTCTGAGCGCATCAAAGTTTGATGACTGGACGCCGCTTCCCACCCCTAATTCAATGGTTCATCGTCGTACAGTTGCTAACGATAGGTCCACATTGAGAAATCAGTTCCACGCCTAATCATCGAAGACCATAGATGACACAGCGGCACTTACCGATCATTTTGATCGCTGACGTGCGCCATCAGCCAGTCTTGGGAATCATGACCCCGTCTATAATGCTAATGACGCTCTTGATGCCGGTATGTGGCTCAACCACCCCTGTCCGTGCATGGCTGTAGGGATTGACTTGGGTCGTCACGGTCTACTGGATACCGCACAAGAGAACCATGCTTATACCTTTATCAACATGACAGAGACCTCAACGTTAACCATGTCTAATCAACTTGTGTTTAGAGGGACCCCAAAGATCTCGGACCAATACGCTATTTAATCTTGGGCTAGGTCATTCGCTGTCTTCAATAGATTTTGCGTGTTCAAATCGCAAGACACCGTCATCGACAGGTTCACTCAAGAGCTGCTCTACATCATCCTTGTAGCGTTGGGTGTTCAACCAAGGCCTGCGATCCCCCTGTTTTGGTAAACGCTCAAAAACTCGATTCAAATAACCGGGACTAAATCCTGATACAAAAGGTTTGGTGGTCATGGGGTTATCAGCTTGATTTGGCATAGGCGTGCATTGCACAAATTCATGACGCTTCATGTAATTCAATAACCGACAGACATACTGACAAATGAGGTCGGCTCGTAAGGTCCATGAGGCGTTAATATAACCAAAAACAGAGCAGAGGTTTGGTACTCCGGAGTATGCTAGTCCTTTGTAAATAAAGCATTCGCCGAAATTGATTTGACGCCCATCCACAGTAAACTGAACATCCCCAAGAATGTTGAGTTGCAATCCAGTTGCCGTCACAATCACGTCGGTATCAATTCTCTGACCACTTTTGAGTACGAGTCCGTCCTGATCAACACGCTCAATGATATCCGTCATCACTCGGGCTTTGCCGGACTTTAATGCCGTAAAGAAATCGCCATCAGGGGCGATACACAAGCGCTCCGACCACGGGTCATAGCTCGGCACAAAATGACGCTCAACATCCACCTCGGGTCCCATGGCGGATTGAGCACGCTTGAGCAACTGACTTTTCAACCACTTCGGATGGGATTGAGCAATCTTGTAGACCAATTGCTGAAACGCAATGTTCTTTTTCCGAGTTAAGGCGTAGGCCACATTTGACGGCAGCAGGGCTTTCAATGTGTTGGCAAACTTATCTTGTCTTGGCATTGCTGCAACATAAGTTGGTGAGCGCTGCAGCATGACCACCTCTCGCGCTTTTTCCGCCAAAGCTGGCACCAATGTGATTGCAGTCGCCCCAGATCCAATGACAACAATTCGTTTCTTCTCGTAGTCAAAGTCATCAGGCCAATGCTGGGGGTGAATCACGGACCCCCGAAATGTCTCAATCCCCTTAAAGTCCGGAACATGACCTTGTTGGTAGTTGTAATACCCCGCACACATCAGCAAAAACCCACAGGTCATTTCTATGATGGAACCATCATCCACTTCAACGTCGAGGCGCCAGTGATGATTCTGAGAAGACCAACGAGCGCCAATTAATCGATGCTTGAATCGAATCTTTGACTGCACATTGAATTGAGTCGCAGTCTCCTTTAGGTACTCGAGAATGGACGGTCCGTCAGCAATCGCTTCCTTGGCTACCCAAGGTTTAAATTGGTAACCCAAAGTGTGCATGTCACTATCAGACCGAATCCCAGGATATCGGAACAAATCCCAAGTACCACCAAGTCGAGGTCGACCTTCCAAGACCACATACTCAAGGGTTGGGCAGTGCTGATTTAAATGACATGCGGCGCCAATGCCGGAAAGACCGGCACCCACAATAATGACATCGAATTGGGCATTTGAGGTTGAGTCTGACATCCTTCGAGTGTCTCACATTTTCATGCCAGGTGAGATCTTTATACAATCGTTGAATCAAGCGATTGGGACTTCATGACTCGGAGTCGAATGGTCGTGACGACAATACATGTGTTTTAGGTGCATCGTTTTTCTGCCGAGCTTACTGGCTCAGATCACCGAGTTCATCATCTCCAAAGACCAGGTGACTCATTCTTGAGTTAATGATACTGTTTC
>JBMYRY010000455.1:0-3130 GCA_049602795.1 Bradymonadia bacterium | reverse complement strand
TTTGATCTGCTTCGCGAGACGGTCCTTTAGCGACCGCTTGGCCTTGCTAACCTTGGCTTTGGGCTCATCTGAAGTACTGCTGCGTTGTTTTGTTTCTTTCGCCTCTTGAGATTTCGGCGCCCGCTTGGCTGTTTGAGGTTCCTCAGGCTGTTTCTGTGAGGCTGTTGCCTTGTCGACAGTACTGGTTTCCTGAGGTGACTTAACCTTCTTCGTTGAGCGGCTTTTCGCTGGCTTGGCACGCTTTGTCGTAGCCTTAGCGTCATCAGGCGCCTCAACATCTGCCTTCTCTTTGGTCATGACCGCCTCAGGAGGAGCGCTTTTGGGTGCAGCCTCTGCTGATTTCTGCTCTGGAGCCGGCGAGGCGTCGACGCCCCGGAATTCTCCACGAATGATCGCGACTCTACTTGCAACATCAGCAAGGGTCTGAGGCAATCCGCCGGGCGCAACCCGATCGGGTTTAGGTACTTCTTTAAGAACGCCGCCCGCAGTGACAGTGTTTGCTTTCTTGGGCTGTTGTGTACCGCCATCTCTGAAATGCTGGAGTAAGATTGAGACGAGCTCCAATGCGTCGTCTCTCTCAAGCAATTTCGCTGCGTCGTTATTTACGTTTTGTTGGATCGATTCGATCATGCTGGAACGGATTTGATTAGCGAGCTTTTCGCTGTTTTTTAATGAACGTTGCAATTCTATTTCCGCCTTAGTCGGTAGTTTTCTTTCTTCCAGAGCCACCTTATAGATTCGTCGAAGATAGTAGTAGACCCCAATTTCACGAGGACCGATCAGACTCAAAGCAGTACCTTTGACGCCGGCTCGACCTGTGCGCCCCGTGCGATGAATGTAAACTTCGGGCGATTCAGGCAGCACGTAGTTAATCACATGGCTTAGTTGACTAATGTCAATCCCTCGAGCTGCGATATCCGTTGCGACCAGAAACCGTAAGGATTTCTCCTTCATTCGCTTCATAATGCGCTCTCGCTCTTTCTGCGACAGGTCACTGTTCAGATATTCTGCGTCGATATCGTGCTTTTGAAGATACTTGGCTACGAGTTCGGTATCCTTGCGTGTGTTGCCAAAAATGATTGCGCTCTTTGGGTCTTCCATTCGAATGACCTTGAGCAGGTCATTGGGTCGCCCTACACCACTGACCATAAAGTACTGGTGGGTGACGTCATCTGAGGCGACATTTTCCTCAATCAAGCTCAAGAATTCCGGCTCATTCATGTATCGCTTAGCGTAGCGTTTGATATCAGGCGGAATCGTAGCGGAGAATAGAAGAGTCTGACGTGCTTTGGGTACAAACGACATAATCTCTTCGAGTTCTCGGGCAAAACCCATACTCAGCATTTCGTCTGCTTCATCCAACACTAAAAGCTGTAAACCGCTCAGGTCTAATGTGCCTCGCTTGAGGTGGTCGAGCACTCGGCCTGGCGTTCCGGCAACAACGTGGGCGAATTTCATTTCGGCCACCTGCTTTTCGATTGAGGCGCCACCGTAGACGGGGATCGTGCGTACCTGCTTTAGTTTTCCGATTCGGTCGAGTTCTTCGGAGACTTGCTTGGCAAGTTCTCGAGTAGGGCAAAGCACCAATGCCTTGATCCCTCGTGATGGTTCGATCGCTTCTAGAACAGGAATCCCGAAGGCTGCGGTTTTTCCGGTTCCGGTTTGACTTTGAACCATGACGTCTCGACCGGAAGCAACTAATGGGATGGAACTCTCTTGAACGGGAGTGGGGTTCTCATACCCGATATCTTGGAGAGCCATCAAAATTGGCTCAGAGAGGGTAAAATCGGAAAATCTCGTTTCTGTCATGGCTGTTTGTTTTGTCCTTCCAGGACGAGGCGGGGATAGCCGTACTCGTTAATAGATGTGCTGGCAATATCACAATTTAACCAAAAAAGGGACAGTATTCTGGATGGGGGAGTTGCTCGTTAGATTGCTGCGCCGCTAATCATTTTTCAAATGTGGGAGAGACATCTTGTGTTGGGTCCTCCATCGCACAAGGCTACGAGCACATCGTGCAGACAGTAATCGGTTTTTTTCCTCGACACATTTTGTGAGTGCCATTCGAGCCGAATCCGTGTTGAGTTTGCCCAGAACTCTTGCCGCGGCTCTTTGTACCGACAGATTTGCGCTATTAAGTAGTAGGCGGCTTAAATACGGGGTCGCCTGCGTTTCTCCCTGTAGCGACAACAAACGAATGGTCAACTGGATTCCAATCGGAGAGAGTTGGTTTGTCATAAGGGCTTCAGTGAGTCGATCAAGTTGCTGTTCCTGAAGAACAGCAGAGTCATATCTGGCGCGTCGATTCAGTTCTCGTCCTGCGCTAATTGAGAGCGGTGCCCAGGGGGCATGAGCAAAGCCAATTAGTTGGTCCATTGATAGAGATTTCTCCGTCTCTAGGGTGTGGAAGTGCCGGCTCATTTGTCGTTTCAGATGTGTCGACAAGGGAGGGCACGAGACAGTTTCTCCCGAATCGGTTAGGATGGTGACCGACCTCATTCCGTCAATGGGAGAGCCAATCTCAATTGTATTGTTCAGTCGTTGGACAATTAACCGCTGAACGCAGTTGGTCTCGGCTTGCCCCAATGCGCTGACGCATATCAGACACGTGATCAAGGACAATCGTACCGTCATTGCTCTGTTCTCCGCATCTCAATCTGGGTGATCAAGGTGGCAAGTGCATGTCGCAACCCCTCATCCTCAATGAACTCGGTTTTGGATTGAGCAGAAGACGATGATTTAATGGGAACGCCTCGACTGTCGGCACTCGATTTACCAGACGTAACAAGTTGTAAGCTTTTCAGCCCATAGCCAGGACCCATGTCGGTTAGCCATTTTTCGATGATTTCTTCCTCATTGGGGGTTATGTCGGTGTTAAGACAAATCTGTAGCGTGGTATTTTCTATTCGATACGGCTGTGCCTTTGCTTGAACTGTAGTCGGCAACTCTGTGCACCAATTCATTTTGAGTTGACTGAGTTTTGTTTGATGAGAAATCAGTTGGGTCCTGAGGGGCACTGGTAGCGCGTCTCTCAGTCGGGTTGTAGTTTTGATTCGTTCTTTCACTTTGTAATTTCCAGACCGCCTGGTTGCTGAACATATCCCGAAGCTTAGTATGTGTTCTATTTAGG
>JBMYRY010000454.1:0-3132 GCA_049602795.1 Bradymonadia bacterium | reverse complement strand
ACCTTGTTCGCCAAGGCTACTTACTCACCTCAACCGGTTGCACAATGAAGCGCCCCTCGAAGACTGGCTGAAAACAGATCCAATCAAGTTTCCTAAGCGCTACAAAGACCCACGAGCAATCGAGACGGTAGCAATCTATGCTTCGCTGCTCGCCTACGGCAGGGTAAATCTTATCGAAAGGGCCTTGGAGCAGGTGACCGACCGCATGGGAAAAGACCTGGTCACGAATCTCCTGAATGATACACCTGAACAAGCAAAACAGAGGTTTTCTGGCTTTGTATATCGCCTGACCCGCGGTGTGGATCTCGCTCGGCTGTGGATTGGGTTGGGTGAGCTATTTAGGGCCTATGACACCGTTGGCGATGCACTCATGCACTGGAATGACCAAGAGAGTCCAGATCTGAGGTCTATCCTAAGTCGATTTCGACAGGAAATTTGCAGCGCAACGCCAGGCTTTGAATCACGAAAAGGGTTTAAACATTTCCTGCCCGACCCACTCGGTGGAAGCGCCATCAAACGATATTGCATGTTAATGCGATGGATGGTCCGAGGACCGGACAAAATTGACTTCGGTTCTTGGCGAGCGTTAGGCACTCATCGGCTCGTGTTACCCCTGGATACTCACGTGCATCGAATTTCTAGAAATCTCGGTTTGTCTACGCGAACGAGTGCAGACTGGAAAACAGCCATGGAGATAACACAGAACTTGAAACAACTCGATCCGATTGACCCGACTCGATTCGACTTCGCCATTGCCCATCTCGGCATTAGCGGTTCTTGTCCCACGCGAAGAGTTGAATCGATTTGTAGTGGTTGTCCCATCAACAAAGTCTGTACACTCAGTTGATGAGAAGACAACCCAGAGCATACATTCTATGGCTGGCGGTGGTTTTGGCGAACCAAATGGGCTGCGTCGAACAAAGCAATCCGAGCCATGATCAAGGTCGAACGAGTGAACGATATTGTGATGGCAACGATGATGATGAGGACGGCAAAGTCGATGAAGGGCTTCTCAACGCCTGCTTTGGCTGCAACGACGATACCGCCACAGATTGCGTACTCACATCGGTAACGCTCACAGCACAGACCACGGAGCCAGTTCTACCCGCGGCGTTCCAATACCGACTGCATCAAACGATACCTCTACAGGTGATGGGACTCGACTGTGTAAGGGAACGAGTCGATACAATTTCACCACTCTCCAATCAAAGCTTGGAGCTCCGCCAAACCAACGCAGAACACACATGGCACTCTGATTCAGACCGCATATCGGACGCCTTCTCAGGCATGATTTTAGACGGTATAACGCCCATCAGTCTGTCGGGGACGACCATGAATACTGAGGTGGCATTGACGTTAACCCCACCGTCATCGGTGCAATCCTCCATCAGGGAGGCTCTTGATCGATGTACTGACAATTTCCGGACGTCGGCAACTTCAACCGACCCTACGTGGCGAGTAGAAGACACTTTGTTCGTGGGCGGTAGCACCCGCCTAATGACGGTACCTGAAGAATTAGCGACAGCCTTCTTCGTACTGAACGGGCAGGTTAGTGATCATGCCATTGAGTTGAGGTCACTATCTCAAGCACTCCCCTTCTCTCCCGATGCCGTCCGATGCACAGTCTCCAAGTCGAAACGCGTGTTCCAATCCGTCGGCGTCAACGGATATCAACTCTCTGCGACCTCCACCGCAAGCTCATCCATTCAATTTGATGAGAGGTCAGCCCCGCCACAACTGCGTGAGACACCCACCATCGCCTACGACGGGTCTGTGGTCAGCATATCTACAGGCCCTTTACCCGGATGGGGCTCTCCAAACAGTGTTGAGATCTCAAGATCAGGGGAAGTCGACGGCACCTACGTCATTGAGCGAGTAAGTTGTACCCTTGATGAGAACCCAGACACGATTCGTATCGCTCCGGATGATATTTTTGACGCTTGGACGCCGCCAGCGCAGACAGAAATTGTGCGAGTCGGCTGGTCAACGGTGAACACCCCGGTCATGAACCATCCCAACCTTGAATTCAAAAACGCCTTGACGATTCAAGCCAATCGTCCTGAGTGAATAGAGTTCTTATCTCTTCTTGCCCTTCTTGCTCTTCCTGCTCTTCTTACCGAGTTTAATCTCGGGGCGAATCGAATCAACAGAAGGAAAGCCCTTATCCTGTTTAGCATGCTTCTGGGGCTGTCTCCGGTCAACCGGCGGGCGAACATCCACAACATACCGAATCACAGGTCCCCCGAAGCACCCGCCGAGAAGAATGGACATGGGTACGAATAACAATACCGGACGAATCATCTTCATCTCCGCCGCCTCCGCCTCTTTCGGCGAGACTTCTTAGGTCGCGTTTTGTTCTTTGGGTCTACCACTCTAAGCCATTTGGCTGCTCGCTTATGTCGAGAATTTTTGGCAAGTGCAGCTCTGAACATGAGTGCAGCCTTGGTCATTGACTTGAGGCGAAAGAATGCCACCCCTCGATGATAGAAGATATCAGCCGAGGCACCCGGTAGCCCCGTCCCAACCAACCAAGCTTGGGCAGCGCCCTCATAGTCCTCAAGGCGGTAAAGACACAATCCAAGATTAAAATGAGCATCATGTTGGGTACCATCGAAACGCAATGCTTCCCGAAACATCGCTTCGGCGCCTCGGTAATCACTCGCCTTGAAGGCCCGAACACCTTGATTGAAATAAAAGGGGTAGGTACCTGGACCAATTACATCGGCGTTTAACTTCAACGCCCTGAAGAAAAATGCAAGGCCGTCAGTGAGTTCTAAAGCATCAACATTCGCATACTCTTCGCTCAAATTAGCGGTCACTCTCAACCAGCCAGAAAAGTCCTCAACATTATAATCCTCAAGAACCGACCAAACGAGGTATCTCCAAAAATTGAGAGGTAAATCAAATCCCGACACCGACCCCGCTCGTTCCTTTATTTTGATCCAGCGGAGCCACTGTGCGAAGGCACGATTAGGCGCTCGCCCACGAAACTTCCAATGCCCATTAACCTTCTCAAGGCGGTCCGCGACCTTAGGCATCGACACATTCAAAAGTTTATCCAACGCACGAAAGCACTGCCCAAGAACCTCATTATACTGCCCCACGAAGCCGACCCCCGTATCAGAAGTAGGA
>JBMYRY010000453.1:0-3139 GCA_049602795.1 Bradymonadia bacterium | reverse complement strand
GGCTCTTCGAAATATCATGCGAGCTTACACCATGATCTACCCCATGGTCCGCCTATGTTCTCCGCTAATCTCGACATTCAAGACGCCTTTTCACAATTTGTTAGCCTATTAACGTCCATTCGAACGAACGGCACTCTCGCCATTTACGAACACGACCGGCTAAATCTAATTGCAATACAGGACAATGTGGTTGTGCATCACTCATCACGACACCCGAACGGTGATCCAGAATCCATACAAACTCTTTTTTTAAGGCTTGTTGAACCAACCAACGGACAGGCTGAATGGCGTCCCGAAATCGCGCCCACTACTACACAAACCGCCTCACATTCACTGGAACATCTGCTTCTCGACAGCCTCAGAATTCATGACGAACAAAAAGACGCATGCAACACGTTCTTATCTCATCTGCCATTAACAGCACGTCTCGTACCTACAGTCTCTGAACAAACTCACGATCCTGTGCTTACTAGATTAAGGACGCTACTTGGGGTTCCACCGTATTACGTCGACCGACTAACTCTTGAAACAGTCGACCCGGAAATCATCCAGCTCATCAATTCGGCTATCAATGACGAACGACTTGTTATCAAACGTAAAGAGGAACACACCACGCCGCCACACATCACCGCCAGCTTCGATGTCGAGCGTCTAGACCTTCAAAATCTAGTCGCTCGATTCAACCACGTGTTTCGCCGATTGGCGCATCTTTGTAAATGGGAGCCAACCGAACTCGATCAACAGCTAACCGTTTTCTGTCAGTTCTACGGTTATCGCGATCTATTTGACAACGTTCGCCAGCACGCTGATGGCGCAATCGATCCGATCCATCTAATCGAAAACACCGTGAGCGCAAGTGGGCAACGCGTCTCTAAACAAATGCGGCTTGCCGAAGCCTTACAGGAATTACTGTATTTCGAACTTTCAGCGGTGCGAAACATCGACCCTAAGGAACGCCGAGCACTCATGTCAACGACGACTCAGATCCTTAGTACTCTGAGCACCCCGAATACAACCATTGTCGCATAAGGTATATTATGTCAACTAGCGCACACGCAAAAATGTTTAGGGCAGTCTCCTCTTTCTCGAGTCAATCAATAAAGTGTCACGATGAGTTTGAGCGCGCGCTCACAAACTTGAACCCCCTCCTTAAGTCGGAGATTAAATTTAGCCGAATTGTGATATGTGCAATGGGCGGCAGTGCGTTTCCAATGGAGATCTTAAGAGTATGGCTCAAAGACGAGCTGACATTAACGCTTCACCGTGATTATCCAAGTCGGCTGCCAGTAAATAAGCCTGATACCCTTTATTTGCTGATAAGTTTTAGCGGCAATACTGAAGAAGTGTTGGCGTGCGCTGAGGATCTTTTGACTCAAGGCGCGTCGCTCTGTGCGATTTCTAGCGGTGGAAAACTTACAGACTGGTGCAAAGACAATCATGTCCCCTTGATTGGTTTTCCAAGTCTGCCTGCTGATTTCCAACCGCGTTGTGCCGGTGGCTACTTTCTTGGGTTTGTGGGACGGCTTTTGGACGCACTGGGTGTCACTAGGTCGCTAACGGCGGAGCTTGAAGACGGTTTTGCTCGCTTAGAAAGCAAACGGAGTTCGGTCGAGGCTGAAGGAGTCCGGCTTGCACAATTCTTTGAAAAAGGTGAACGGTGGATTTTGGGCTACCCGTGTCTTGCGGAGACCGTCGGACGAATTGGTCGAATAAAGCTGAACGAGAACGCTAAGCTCATCGTACATTATGACAACTTGCCAGAATTCAATCACAATCAGATGGTTGCAGCGGTGTCAGACGAATCAAAGCGGGTACAATTCCTCTTCCTTGAGCAAGATGGATTAGCCGCGCAAGAGCGTCATCGACTTGAGACGTGCAAGGCGTTCATGGTCACCCAGGGATTTGAATGTGCATCATTGTCCTGTCACGGCGACACACTATTGGAGCAGATGCTTTACGGGGTGTGGGTGCTTGACTTTGCTAGCCTCCGGCTCGCAGCGAAGAAAGGCATTGATCCTCTTGAAATCGCGTCCATTGAATCCTTCAAGATTCAACTCAAGGAATCAAAGGGCTGAAGTTGTTAGTGGCTTGAACCAAGAATTTTCAGGCATAGCGCGCTTTGAGGACGGACTTAGTACAAACAGAGTTCCGCGATTGGTCAGGAGAGCAATGCGCTGCGTTCGAGCGTCAAAGGCGACCCCGGTAACACCGTGTCCAGGATCTAGGCCAAAGATCGGCAGTCCGTCGTTCGCGTCAATCGCCGTAAGACCGCCTAGGGGAAAGGTGACATAAACGAGTCCGTCATTTGCAATGAGGGTCTGTGGCGCACCAAGATCCTTAGCAAACTGCGTTTTCCACACCAGCTCGCCACCGTTCGGGTTTAGCCGATAGATCTCTCCATCTCCGTTTGCAAGGACAAGATGGTCGTCAATGGGCACTTGGGCGACGATCAACGGCTTGGCGATTCTTGACATCACTTTGCCCCGGCGGGTGTCGATGAATGCAAGACCCGTGGAGATGGAAGCTGCGACCAGATATTGACGATAAAACACGAGATTGGCGTCAATATCCTGAAAGCCAGGTTCCTTAGAGCCGAGGCTCAATTCCCATACTAGTCGACCTTTCTTGGTGGCGTCCAAACACAGTAAAGTTCCGTCAGAGAGTCCCGCGTAAAGTAAGCCGGACGCAACAAAGAGAGGTGCGACGCCAGCTGCGCTATAGCGTGCAGGGACATCGCGAGAATACTGCCAGCGCCATTCACCGGTCTGTTGATCAAAGGCGTAGAGAGTATTTGTACCATCTCGAACGATTACCTCGTTACCGAACAATACCGGAGTGCTCGAGACCATGCCTTTGAGTGGAACAGACCATCGGAGGTGACCGGTGCTGCGGGCGAAAGCCGACAACTCCCCTGCTCCGGTACCGACCAGGACGAGGTCCGATGCAACCGCAGCTTGACTTACGACGCCCCCATCGACTGCGGTCCTCCACAGAAGTTCACCATTACTGCTTTTAAAAGCGTGCAGCCCGGACGTTCGACTGCCGATAAACAGCACATCACCTTCGGCCGTGAAGATGGGAATGGACATCTCATAGCCGAGTTCCATGCTAATGCTATCATCTGGCACTAAGCTAACCG
>JBMYRY010000452.1:0-3141 GCA_049602795.1 Bradymonadia bacterium | reverse complement strand
TCCGTGCGATTTCATACGATCTATGCCCAACTAGACGACCTTTACGTCTCGGTGGACGCAATGGTGGAACGAGATGAAATCATTGGTAAAGCTAAGGGAGGCGGTAGACAGGTGTATTTCGAAATCAGAAAGGATAAGGTACCCGTGAACCCGGCTCTGTTCGTGACCAACCTGAGACGACCAAAGCGTTAGGATGACTACAATGAGGCAGAAAGCATGGGCAACACCTTGAATCGTACCATTTCCTTGGTCGTCGCAGCAGCCATCGGTGCGGCATTCGTTTACTTTTTGATCCCAAATCGGTCGACGCCTCAATCAACCACCCAATCAACCGTGACCAATCTTCCCCAAAATGAGGTCATACCGCCAATTCGACCTGTCAAGCGTGACCCCCACTTGGACCAAATGATGCTGGACATGTTTGAACAGTGCGGCGTGGACTCCGCGCGAATCTCAACCGGAATTTATCGACTAACCGGGTCCCAGTGGGAGGAAAATCCACTGCGTCCCTTACTCGAAATTCAACTCCCAAGCGTGCAACCCGCGGCAACCTTCTGGCAACGGCTGAGCGATTTACTCGCAAAGAAAGGATATCAGCTCGCACCGCCCAAATCTTCGTCGGGCACTCATCGACCAGACTTTCGCGCAGTGGCTAAAAATGGTGCTCCGGAACTCATCATCAGAGCGCTACCAAGCGGTCCCTCGGTCACCATTGTCGTAGACGGCATTGGTCACGAACCAGCACTCATCGAGGCCCTAATTGACTTGGACACAGATGTGACCTTTTCTGTTGACAGCGATAGCGCCTTTGCCAAGACCGTTTCCACTGCACTGACCGACGCCAAACGTGAGCTCATAACAAGCGTTGCCCTATCTAAACCGCTCGAGGAGCCCTCGGCGAACACCAAAAACCAAGTAGCAGGTTTGCTCGCTCAATCAATCGTTTCTACACCGGGTACGAGTGGTCTAGACTTAAATTTGGTGGATGATGACGCGTGGTCTCCGTCAATGCTCAACGAACTGTTGTCACGAATCGGGACCAAAGGTTTGTTCATCCTCAATCGGAATCTGGTTTCCTCTGATCGCATGGGCGAAGCATCTCATCGCTTTGGGCTAAGAATGGGAAAGCCTAGTCATGTCATTCGAGGAAAGGATACTGAGTTAGCAACTCATTTTCGACGCCTCGATTCCGCCTTAGCATATGCTGGACATGTGAATCTTCTCATTCAAGCAACTCCCAAAACACTCAGTTTCCTCGACCAATGGCTCGCGACGCTAAGACAACGAGACGTGTCGATTTTGAGGCTGTCAGAGGTTGTTCGATGAACGCTTCGAAAAAAGATCTAATCAGGAAGTACCGTTTTTGTTCCGCTCCAGGTAATATACGTCGTATCTTGGTGAAAGACCTGACAATGGAAATCTGCGAAGTCTATGCTAAAGCTCGTAATCGAAGACGGTGAAGGCACAACCCATGTTGTGCCAATTATCCGCGATCAGATCACCATCGGTCGCGAAGAGGGCAACACCATACGCCTGACAGAGCGAAATGTTAGTCGACATCATGCAAGATTAACACGCAGCACCGGCGATACAGGTTCAACGGTCATTCTTGAAGATCTGGCTAGCTACAATGGTATCCGCGTCAACGGCGCCCTCGTCAAATGCAAACAAACGCTGATCCCAGATGACACGATGCAGATTGGTGACTATTTCATTGTCATCGAATCCGACGAGAAGAACACAGTCGTATCATCCAGCGCACTCGATGCAACCTCGACCGAAATGGAACGCACCGAAGAACTGAATCCGGTGATCGAAGAAGACGATCAAGGTAGGCTCGTAGTGGTCTCAAGTAACCTAGCGGGCACCTGCTACTGGCTGAATCGACGAGAAATGCTGATCGGACGTAGTGACGTTGAGGGCAATGACCTTGTCGTGAAGCATCGGTCCATCTCCCGCCACCATGCCAAAATGATTTATAGGGATGGCGGTTACACCCTCGTCGACCTGGCCTCAAGTAATGGTGTTCTAGTAAACAGTGTCCCCTCAGGAACAACATCGCTTGTCAATGGTGACATCATCGAAATGGGTCACGTTAAGCTGCGCTATTGCGCGCCTGGAGATTCCTACGTTTTCCAGATGGCAGATATTGACGATGTTGTCGTGGTAACCGAAGGTTCGAGCCGAAAACTCCTTATGACGCTCGTGATCCTGATCCTAATCATGGTGACCTCATATTGGCTTACAGCGAACGATTCCGACCCGCTCACCACCAATCGCCGTGTAGTTTCCAAGCAGGTAAAGAATACAGCAAGAGCGAATGTATCCACCCCAGCAACCCGCTCTGCTCTTCTCACCGAAGCCCGTAAGTGGTCAGAAATGAAAGAGTGGAAGACTGCTGCGGGCGTATGTGCACGACTGATTGAAGACACCGCGCTTGAGTCGGACATGCGTACTGAGGTTCTGGCACTTCAGAAGCGCGTGAACCAAGAAACCATCAACCTAGAACGTTTGGATCGGCTGAAAGCACTCGACGTCACCCTCGACGACGAGGCTGCACTGCGCGCTGAGTTGCCAACCACAGATTCTGTGTACGCTGCTGCCGCAGAAATGATTATGAAGCGAGTGCGCCGACGCAGCATTAGTACCCTCAAAAACCAGTTTGAGTTAAACCTTGAAGACGGCGAGCTGACTTCAGCAGAGAAAGACCTCGAACAACTGCGCACACTCAACTACGACCCGAGTGAGTTAGAGATCTTAGAGGGACAGCTAAAGCTGGCTAACAACCAAATCAAAGAGAAGAAGGAACCTCGGACAACGCGAAATGCTGACTCAACCTCGGGCCCTGAGACCAAGAGAAGCAAACCAGATGCGAAGTCCGAATCCAAAAACAGACGTCCAAAGGACGAAGACCAAAAACAAGTAAAACAGAAACAAAAGAAAGAAGTGGTCGAGTCCAAATCTGAGGTCGATCCAACAGCGGTGTCCCGAATGAAGAAGAGCCGCTTAAAGTTTCTTGAAGATGCATGGCGCATTGCAGCAAGTGACAAGTCAACACCAAGGCAAGCACTTCACAAAAAGAGTAAGCAATTGTGCAATTTGACCGATGAAATGAATCTACGTCAGAAGGCAATCACCTAC
>JBMYRY010000451.1:0-3148 GCA_049602795.1 Bradymonadia bacterium | reverse complement strand
ACAATTATAATTGCCGTACACCATAAAACAGGTTCGACCACCGTCTGAAACCGTCACCTGCTGAGTCACCTGGATGTAGTCGTCGCTGATGAATAACGAATCTGGGTCGGTCAACTCTGTCTCGCGGATGAAATCAGTCGCCTGACTGATCATATTCATAAATCCAAGCGAAACAGGCCCATCCACAACATTTTGGCTCCAGTCAACGCGCATGTACTCCCGCTCATACCAAGGTCGATCGAAGGTGTTCTCAATGATCACATTGGTCTCTTCACCGGTCTGGGCGTTGTACTCACGCCGAATATCGAAATGGGAAATGATAGGGAAGATTGCAACTGGATCCCCCCGGTACTCAGACCCCTCTCTCAAATCGTTCTGGTCAAGGTTGGGAATCGCCTCGTGAATCCTAAAAGCGGTGAGCTGTGCCGCTCGAACTTCCCATTCGATCTTCTCCATTTCGGCTTCGAGACCGATGAACCCAAGGCTAGCCTCTGGAGACATATCCACAATGGTTTGCTTGTAATGCCATTGCCCCGTAAAGAGAGCTTTTTTGGTGTAGTGAGGCTGTACCAGATTCAAATCTTCCACAGGCTCAGCACATCCCACGACGAGCGCACAAAGCACAGCCAATGCCGTCCACGTTTGACCTGCTGCCTGTTTCAAAACACGTACTCTGTTTTTCATTGTAATACTCATTATCTCCATCCTCCACCCTGCGCGAAGTCCATCATGCGGCGCATTTCTCGGAGGTAATCGATCATTTCGATAAATTCATTCATTTGCCGGTCTAGGCGGTCAAAGAATTCAGCAGCATCGCGGTCATCCGGATTTGCTTCAAACTGTGCAAGCGCTGGCTTCCAGTCGTTCTCTACAAAAACAGACAGTCTCTGCAAGAACTCAAACGCAATACTCTTTCCGTCCCAGGTCTGAGTGGCAACATACGCCTGCCCCGTAACCGGGTTAACGAAGATTGCCTGCTCTCTATCTTCAACCACTCGAGCATCACCAGACCCCAATTCTGACACGGTCAAATACTCGATGAGGTCAATTTCTTGATCGTAGCTAGTCGTGTTGTAAATCGCTCCAAGTAGCGCGGCGCTGGTTGCAAGATTGTAAGGTACCGGCGTGTAGAGCTGGGTAAATTCACTCGGCTCTGCACGCGTCGCACTCGTAAATGTTTCAGGACTCACAAGGGGCTGGGCCAATAGATTGCCTTCATCATCGACGACGCGAGCGTGAATCGAATCCGTCAAGAAATCGATTTGGTCATTGCTCACCGAACTGTTAACTAGGGTCCCAAGGACCAGGTCGCGGACCATTTTTACGATTTCTTCACGGAAGACTCGATAATAGCCAATGGTGAACCGGCGGTCATCTGACCAATCCAGGACTTGGAAGAACCGCGTGCGGTCAAAGAAAAGCGCCGACAAGAGGTTTGACTTCTCGAAGTAGGACCCAATGTAATTGAATCGGAAGATGTAATCCTCGGAATACTCAAAGAATTGCTCTCGTCCATCGCCCAAGGGTACGTCAACCTTACGGCACGCATTCTGATATGCCTGACTGAAATAGAAGGCCGGTAGGTAGACATTTGGTTTCACCACACATTGCCGTGAGCGGCAAACGCTGCCCTCAGCGCATTCGTTATCCTCTCGACATGCACCGCCTTCTTCACCATTGAGGTCAGTACCAATCTCGGAGATATACTCGCAATACTCGCCCGGCTCTGGGGTGCCAATCACTTCGTTGATGAAGTTCAACCCCGTCAATGATGCATTGAGCAAGTCGTCTCTGACGTCTACTGGGTACGCATCGTAGAAGTAGTAGAATTGCCATGGATAGACCAGGTAATCCATTAAGCGATTCATTCGTCCAAAGAAGCCGTTGATGAAGCTACCCTCATCGCGACCTCGCCGGAAATTATTGAATGCGTAATAACTCCAGTACCGCTGAATCGCTGCCGTGACAGACTCCGAGTGGTTGGAGCCTTCGTCCCAGGTCTTACACCGCAGGTTGCCGTTAAAGAAGTCCGCGCAGTAGCTATAGGGCACGGACCGGTCGTGCTGGTAGGCATCGTGGTCACTGGATAAGAATGCTTCTGTATTCGAGGTCAAGCGCGATTTCATGCTCGCAATACTCTCAACAATAGAGACATTTTTTCGCTTGTTGAGATTGTCGATATTGCCACCAAGAAGCGATGGAATCTTAGTATAATCCCCCATCAAAATTTCTTCACGTAAATGACCGGGAACCGGTACATCATCGGCAAACTCTTCCACCGACTGTCCGTAGAGGAATTTAATGGTCGCAAAGTCGTATTTACCTAAGCCTTTGGTGTCCGAATTGAAGCGGCTCCCGTAGTCCATAATCGATGCGTATCGGTATTCGGGCTGCCGGTTCAGCTTCCGCTCCTCTGCGCTCATTCCCTGAAGCATCCAGAACTCGTCCTGGTAATTCAGTGCATCGAATGACGCCTCGAAATTGTGCGTCATCCCAACCGTGTGACCAATTTCGTGTAATGCAACAGCTTCAAAAATTTCCCGTCGCAAAATGTCATAAATCTCGTCTGCGGGCTTACCCTTAAGCGACTCTGCTTGACCAATCACAGAGTCATCAAGAAACTCTGCCAAGTACGCATTGCGCTCACCGAAGTACGCTTCGCGTTCCCGTGCTCGGCGACCGAGTGTCCCCGGGTCGAGGGACATTTCTAACGCCAGGTTATCAAGACCCTCTGGTTTATCCATGCCTGGACGCCAGCCATAGAGCGCGCCTGCGACCTTCAACATCTCCGGGTCAGTGAACCGACCACGCATTTCGGGGTCAGCAGCGATGGCTTCCATCATTACATGCTTTCGGTCGTGTGGACGATCCATCGCGCGAGTGATGGGGTCGTTCGCAGTCGGCTGCTCCAAACGACGATGCATGTGCTGAAGCATCTTGCCCATGTCAGGTTTGCCGTCCGCCCGATGAAAGTCTCGCTGCCCTTCCATGAAGGGTGTACCGATTCGTTCGCTAATCAATGCACGCATTTCCTCAGTGGCTTGCGCGGGTTCACGAGCCGCATCAGAGCCACGACGCATCCATTCCCGAAGGTGCTGACCATCCACGATATCTGTGAGCGGTAGATCACCGTTCAATGCCTGGACAA
>JBMYRY010000450.1:0-3148 GCA_049602795.1 Bradymonadia bacterium | reverse complement strand
TTTGCTTTAGCCTCGCAAGCTCTACTTCTAATTGACGGTGCTCATCGGTATACCCGCAGATCAACGCAGCTGCACGGGGACCCATTCCATAGCTTTCGCCAGCTTCGGTCAGTGCTGCCTTCATGATCGGGTCAGTGGCGAGACCGAGGTAATCATTACTAGAAAAAATGTGTACTGGCTTTCCATCCAACACCGTGGAGGTTGACGTGTGGTCTTCAGCAACGCGTAATGTTCGATATCGCCCATTAGCGCGCAGTGACTCCAATCGATTGTCTACCTCAAACCCCATTAATAGATTGCTTTCACGATGCCATCAAAAGTCGTCTCTACCTCATCAGACTGAACATTAAAGATCGGGGGCGCTTCACCCGAAATCCACTCTGGGCACTTCATCAATGAATCCCGATTTTGTCCTGATGTTTCATCTGGCGCCGAGCCAGCGTTCAAAATCAACGCCGCCACCCGTAATCGATGCAAACGTGCAAGCGCGAGACACGTTCGTGCCTGATGAACGGCACCAAGCTTGTCCAAGACAACGACAATCAGTGCAGCATCCAATGCTAAGGCTAGATCAACTGCTGAATGCGTCCAGGTCAAGGGTGACAACAAGCCACCGGCACCTTCGATCAAAACGCGCTCAGACGTATCAATGTACGAGTCAAGCATGTTGACTAAATGCATCCAATCAATCGACACAGACTCTCGTTCAGCCGCCAGAGGAGGTGCAACTGGATGTTTCAGTCGAATCAAGGCTCGCTCAGGTGTTGATTGTCCGCTGGCTTGAGCCAACCGATACCCATCCTCCGTTTCGGGCGTGAGTATCTCGCTACCGCTCTCTATCGGTTTAATTGCGAGGACAGGTCGCTTCAAGCGACGGCATGATTGAAGCAATCCACACGACACATAGGTCTTACCCACGTCGGTATCAGAGCCTACGACGAGATAGGTTTGCTTCATTATCCCAACACGTCCTCAATCGCTCCGAGCGTCGCTTGGATCATCAACTTCACTTCCGCCTCACCAAGAATCAATGGTGGGACGAAAATAATTGTATCGCCCAACGGTCGTAAAAATACGCCCCGATCCCGTGCCGCTCGGCAGACCTTCATGCCAATACGATTCGAAGCATCAAACGCCTGTCGCGTTTCAGGGTCGCGAACCAATTCCACGCCCGCCATCAGGCCCCACCTTCGAATATCTCCTACCCATTTTGACGTGCGTAATCGTTCGATTTCCTCCGAAAAACAAGCTTCCATCGCCTTAATCTGAACCAAGAATTCCGGCTCTCGCATCAGGTCAATGGTCGCGATGGCAGCAGCCGACGCAAGAGGGTTACCCGTGTACGTATGTCCGTGATAAAAGGTGCGCCCCTCGGTGGGATCACCCAAGAAGGCTTCGAAAATATCTTCCGTCGTTAACGTCGCTGCGAGCGGCAAATAACCACCGGTGATCCCCTTCGCGAGGCAGAGGATGTCCGGGTCAACACCTTCCTTTTCTGCCGCGAATAATGTCTCACCGGAACGACCAAAGCCAACGGCGACTTCGTCGAAAATGACCAGCGCCCCAACATCTTTAGCCGCTTGGCAAATTGCCTTGAGATAACCGGGCGGCTGAACCAGCATACCCGCAGCCCCCTGGACCGCGGGTTCCACGAACAGCGCAGCCAACTCGGGACCTGCCTCATGAATACGACGCACGGCAATGTCGATGCATTGTCGGTCGGCGCATTTTTGAGCACAGCCGGGCAAGTCACAACGGTATGCATACGGAGAGGGCAATTGAATTGTATCGAACAGAAGACCGCCATAACGGGCATGGAAAAGGTCGATGCCGCCTAAGGACACTGCCCCCACCGTATCTCCATGATAAGCATTTGAAATCGTGGCAAATCGGGTACGAGCAGATCCGCCTTCTTTCGACGTTTGCTGCCAATACTGCAGGGCGATCTTTAGCGCGACCTCGACTGCCGTTGACCCACTATCCGAGTAAAACACACGATTGAGACGCCCCGGCGAAATATCGATCAGCAACTCAGCAAGTTCGATGGCTGGTACAGTCGCATTCCCCAAAAAAGTGGCGTGAGCAATGCGGTCGAGTTGCTTTCGTATCGCCTCATCGATCTCTGCCTTTCGGTGTCCAAATACATTGCACCAAATTGAAGACACAGCATCGAGTAAGCGATTCCCATGCGAATCAATTAAATACGGACCGTCGCCCGCAACGACCATCACCGGCTCCTCGTCACGATAAACAGAATGAGGCGTGAATGGGTGCCAAAGGTGTTTGTCATCAATCGCTTCGAGCCGACGGCGTTCTTCTGGCGTCACCTTAGAGTACCTCCAGCACGTTGAAACCCGCATCCCGAATCATTTGATGGTCGCTTGAATGCTGATTGCCCAACGTCGTCAAATACCCTTCCGTGAAGATAGAGTTGGCTGGATAGAGAGCCAAACTCTGCATGGCGCCTAGATTTGCCTCTCGCCCACCCGCCACACGAACATCTCGGGATGGATTAACAAAACGAAACATTGCCAAGGTGACTAAGCATTGATGTGGTGTCAATCGCTCGCAATCCCCCATGGGCGTGCCCGGTCTCGGATCCAAAAAATTAACAGGAATCGATTCAACCTCTAAATCACGCAATGCGAAGGCTAATTCAACCTGATCGGTAAGGGTTTCACCCATGCCGACAATCCCACCACAGCACGCCTGCATCCCAACGTCATGAGCCGCCTTGATCGTATCAACTCGGTCTTGATACCCGTGAGTGGTCACCACAGTTTCAAAATGATTAGCAGATGTTTCCAAGTTATGATTGTAGCGATCAACGCCAGCATCCTTGAGGCGTTTTGCCTTCGCGGGCGTCAGAAGCCCGAGCGACGTGCATAACTCAAGCTCCGGAAATTCTGTCTTGATGGTGTGCACCGCGTCGCAAATTACATCAAGATCGTTCTTTGACGGACCACGCGTTGCCGTGACCATACAGTAACGGGCCGCTCCAGAGGCCTTCGCCTTTCTCGCGCCTTGGACAAGAGATTCAACGGTTTGAATCGGGTAATCGGTGATGCCGGTATTATAGGCAGCAGATTGACTACAAAAACGACAATCTTCGGGGCATTTCCCACTTCGGGCATTCTGCAACACATGA
>JBMYRY010000449.1:0-3154 GCA_049602795.1 Bradymonadia bacterium | reverse complement strand
TCAGTTGAACCGGGTCACCGCTTTTGTGGGCACTGCGGAAATAAAATGGAGATTGAGATCCATCGAACCAGTCAAGCCACTCTCGTCCGAATTCACGGTGGTGGCGCCGATGGGGCCCGATATATCATTGAAGAAGGCGTTCAGATTATTGGTAGAAATAACGCATCTATTACCTTTAGCGATGACCCTTTTGTTTCAGAACAACATGCCCAGTTAACGTATGATGGCACTCACCTCTTTGTTGAAGACCTTAACAGCGACAACGGAGTTTTTGTCCGTATCAAGGAACCGATCGCTCTCAAGGCTGGCGAGCACTTTCTGGCAGGCGAAGAACTACTTATGCTAGAAGAAGTGCCGCTCGCAGAAGGCTTCAAGGATCCGGAAGACACCTATTTCTTTGGTTCAGTTCAACCTGCCACCGGATTACGAATCAGGCAAATCCTCGAAGGCGGCTACTCCGGGGGGGGCATCATGGCGAGAGGTAGCATGGTCACAATCGGACGGGAACAGGTAGAAATCGAGTTTCCGGATGACCGATTCATTAGCGGTCGTCACTGTGCTCTTGAATTTACGCCGAATGGCTACACTTTGATGGATCTAGGGTCTCGCAATGGCACTTTTACTCGACTCAAGGAGAAGCACCCGCTCACGCATGGCGACTTCCTATTCCTTGGAAGACAGCTACTAAGAGTCGAACTTGGAGGTCCAAACTCAGCATCGACATCGGAAGGCAAGGCAACGTCATGATCAATTGCTCAACCTGCAACGCCGAAAACGAGTCACACTACAAGTTCTGTCTTGCCTGTGGAGGTGAAATCAAATCGGAGGTGGTCTCCGAATCAACGCCAACCGCCGAAGAGAGCCAAGAGGCTGCAAATAACGACAACGGAGGTCTTAAGGATAAACTCGCGGAGATGCGAGTGCGTAGAGAAAGTCAAGCGCCCGCTCTGATTCCTTCGGTTGCCCCGTCGGCGATCAACAGTGAACCAGAAGAAGCTTCATTCGAGTCGATTCAAACGAGGCATGACCAAGATGCGACAAACGTGGAATCTTTACCCAGTCAAATGGAAGGTGTCGTTTTCGGTCAATCGAATGACACCGCTTCCGTCCTTCAAACATCGGACGGAAATGGCGTATCTCCCAACATTGGCGGTCTAGACACCGTTAGACTCAGTGAAGAAATCAAGTCCATGCCACCCGTGAGTGAGCATGACAATGAGGACCGGACATCATTAGACCTCGACAATCCCGAACGGACTATGGAGGTCTCTGTCGTCGACAATCCATGCAAGAAGTGCGGGGCGATGGTTCAAGATGGCTTTCGCTTCTGCGGAAGTTGCGGACATCCAATTGAGGAGAACAATGGAGACTCGGTGAATGAGGTCCTTGCAGAGCTTGTGTTTATTCACCCAAGCGGTGAAGAAGGCGAACGAATTCCAATTGAATCAGCAGACATCATTCTCGGACGCTCATCTGGGCTCGGGATCCTACAGTCAGATCCTCATCTATCGCCTCAACATGCGCGCTTCACGTTCGAAAACAAACGCCTATATTGTGAAGATCTCAACAGCTTCAATGGGATTTTCACACGTCTCAGTGGAGAGACCATTGTGCGGCACGGGGGGATGTTTCGCATCGGACAACAACTCTTCATGTTCGAGTTACAATCTAGCCGAACTCCAGACTACGTTACCACCTCAAACCAGGGCATCCCTTTCGGTTCTCCGATTAATGCGATTTGGGGTCGACTGAGTTCTGTCTGTGGTCCAGACTTGTATACGGATCAATGGATCCTCAAAACGCCCGAGGTGTACTTAGGTCGAGAGCAAGGTACACTCACCTTCCCTGATGATGTCTTTGTTTCAGGCACTCACTGCCGCCTGAAATTCGTCGATGGTCTATGCAAACTCGAGGACCTCGGAAGTACGAACGGCACCTATGTGAAGCGCTCGGGCAAGTTTGAGTTGGCTGCCAGAGACTTCATCCTGCTCGGACAGCAGCTATTCAGAATTGAGTATCCAACATAGCACCCTAACCGCCAACTTCAGCGCAACACTTCAAACTTTCTCTTGAAAAGTTCGGTCAATCTCGGGACGACATCATCTGGCAAATCTCTATGGAAAACTACTCGAACGCGATTAGGACCCATAGGCAGGACACGCGCTTCATCATTGAGCATCTCGCAGATAGACTCGGCTGAATGATTCGGCGTATTGAAGATCACAATGTTCGTTTGGACCTTTTGCGTATCCAATTCAATATGTGGGAGCGTCTCGATCGCTCTAGCAAATTCGCTCGCCCGCTGGTTATCTTGAGTCAAATCGTCAAGATGATTTTTAAGGGCGTAGAGTCCAGCAGCTGCGAGGACACCTGCTTGACGCATACCTCCGCCCAACATCTTCCGGAAGCGGTGGGCCCTCGCAATGAATTGCTCGCTTCCGCAAAGTAAAGATCCCACTGGCGCGCCGAGTCCTTTGGAGAGACAAAATGACACAGAGTCTGCATGTCGACCCCAAGATGACGCAGGTTGACCGTAAAATGCAGCAGCATTGAACAATCTCGCTCCATCGATATGGACAGCCACATTATGGTGATGAGCAGTACGACTGATCTTTTCGAAGGCGTCAGCACTCATCGCGAGCCCACCGCCCTTGTTATGAGAGTTTTCCACCATGAGTAAGGTCGTGTTTGGCACATGATTGCCTGGATCCGTGACCATAATGGCTGCGCGAGCGTCTTCAGCAGAATAGTGACCACCGCGCCCCACCGTTGTAAATTGAACCCCTGCAATAGCCGCCCCACCACCAGCTTCATAGAGGACGCTGTGGGCGCCTTCCCCGACAATCACATCATCGCCTCGGTTACAATGACACAACAAGGCAATCTGATTACCCATCGTCCCAGACGGTACGAATAAAGCAGCCGGTTGGCCTACCAGCGAGGCACCAAATGATTCCAGTGCCTTAATTGACGGGTCCTCGCCAAAAACGTCATCACCAACCTCCGCTCTAGCCATAACCTCACGCATTTCGGGAGATGGTTGAGTCAACGTGTCCGACCGCAGGTCTAAAGTTTCCATGTTTCCTCCTCGTAAGAACGGCACACCCAGCATGGTCGCCCATCGGACGCTAAAGTCCGTTAGAAGTCAAGGGAC
>JBMYRY010000448.1:0-3162 GCA_049602795.1 Bradymonadia bacterium | reverse complement strand
GAACAACGCTGCTTTGCAATTGAGGGTGTCGAATACTGTCTCGACCATCAAAATGTCTACGCCGCCTGCCAAGAGTCCCTTAGTTGCTTCCGTATAGTCTTCTACAAGTGCCTGAAAGGTAATGTCACGGTAGCCGGGCTCTTCAACTCGAGGGCTTATAGTCGCGGTCTTATTTGTTGGTCCCAAGACACCCGCAACAAATTTGGGTCTGTCAGTCGTAGCATAGGCATTGACTGCGTCTCGGGCGACTTCCGCTGCCCTCCGGTTTAATTCGAAAACTAAAGATGAGAGACCATAATCCTCCATAGACACGCGGTTTGCATTAAAGGTGTTGGTCTCAATGATGTCTGCACCGGCAGCCAAGTATTTTTCATGTATCTCACGTATAATATGCGGTTGAGTGAGACACAGAAGGTCGTTGAATCCCTTGAGCGGATCTGGATGTGATTCAAAGCGGGCGCCTCTGAAGTCTTCTTCCTCAAGACGATAATCTTGAATCATGGTGCCCATCGCGCCGTCGAGGACGAGAATCCGCTCTTGGCTGATGTCAAAAAGTGAGCGTCGTGCCGTCATGGTTCGATCATCCCCAATATTGAAGGAAGTCTAGTGGACGGAAGCACGCAGCACACGTGTTCCGTCTGCTGCAATCGTCTGCAGCGTCTTACTGATTCCGAATCAGCCCGACAAGTTTCTCCATACTATCTTTTGCATCACCAAATAGCATGCGGCTGTTTTCGTGGTAGAAGAGCGGGTTGTCGATGCCCGCATATCCAGGCTTCCGGCTTCGCTTGAAGATCACAGTTCTTGCGCCCTTCCATACCTCGAGCACGGGCATTCCATAGATGGGGCACCCTTCATCTTCCAGAGCGGCAGGATTGACGATATCATTCGCGCCAATCACGAGTGTGACCTGGGTTTGAGGAAAGTCGTCATTGAGCTCTTCCATCTCGAGGACAATATCGTAAGGCACGTTGGCTTCGGCGAGAAGTACGTTCATATGACCAGGTAGGCGACCTGCAACGGGGTGAATACCGAATCGAACATTGACCCCCTTGCTCTTAAGCAGTTTTGTCAATTCATACACGGAGTGTTGAGCGCGGGCGACGGCCATGCCATAGCCAGGAACGATGATGACGTCCTTGGCAGCAAGGAGTTCAGCCACGACCTCTTCGGCGCTCTGCTCTTGAATTTCGCCTTCGATAGCTTTTTGTGGTCCTGATGGTGCGGGGGCATCGCCTCCGAAGCCACCAAAGATAACACTTACAATCGAGCGGTTCATGGCTTTGCACATAATGTAACTGAGAATCGCACCGGATGAACCAACCAGAGCACCGGTAATGATGAGGAGGTCGTTGCCGAGCATGAAACCTGCTGCGGATGCTGTCCAACCCGAATAGCTGTTGAGCATGGAAACCACAACCGGCATATCCGCGCCACCAATCGCTGCGACAAGATGATAACCGAGTACGCATGCGATACCGGTCATGATCAGAAGTTCATTCATTGCAGGTGGGATTTCTGTGACGACAATTTTCGTCGCAGGGTCTATGGGTAACCCTGCAGCGACGAAGAGATATCCAAGATAGACAGACCCAATCACCATCCCAAGGTTAATCAGGTGCCGCCCGGGCAGGAGAAGTGGTTTGCCCGACAAGGTGCCCTTTAACTTCAAAAAAGCGACGATTGAGCCCGTGAAGGTGATCGCACCGATGAATACATCCAAAAACACTTCGGTGAGGAAGATGCCATCGTGATGCGCTGGTTGGGCGTCGACGTAACTTGCAAAACCAACCAAAACGGCGGCTAGACCCACGAAGCTGTGCAAGAGCGCTACAAGCTCAGGCATGGCGGTCATGGCGACCCGAGCTGCCATCGTTCCACCCAAAAGCACGGCGACGATGAGCGCCGGGACAATGAATTCATACTGCGTGACCTGTTTAACATTTGTCATCGTTGCAACGATGGCAATGGTCATGCCGATGATCCCAAACCAGTTGCCTTGTCGAGACGTTTCCTGGCTTGAAAGTCCTCTGAGAGACAAAATGAACAAAATACTGGCAACGAGATATGCCACGGTAATTAGTGATGTACCCATGATGCCCCCCTATTTCCGAAACATCTTTAACATGCGCTGAGTCACCAAGAAGCCACCCGCGATGTTAATCGTTGCAAAGAGAATCGCGGCGGCGCCGAGATATGTAGCCAATTCACCTGAAGAGGCATTGGCTTGGAGAAGACCACCAATAATGATAATGCCGCTGATGGCATTCGTCACTGACATCAGTGGGGTATGCAGAGCAGCAGTGACACTCCAAACCACTTGCCAACCGACAAAAACAGCCAGCGCAAATACGGTTAAATGCTGAAGGAAGACGCTATTTGAAGCGCCCATGTCATTGCCACTTTGGAATCGCAGATAGCCCCATGCGGCCATCAGGACTAGGGACACGATAATAGAAAAGCCTGAGAATAAAGGCTTGCCACTTGATTCCGCTTCGACTTCCACCGGCGGTGTGGCTTCGACGACCGCGGGTTTTGCTGCCTCGGTCTTTGGTTCAGATGCTGGTGGAGGGCTGGGATCTGCCACCTTTGGCGGCGGCCAGGTGACCTCGCCATCTTTCGCGACAATTGCCGGTCGAACCGCATCGTTTTCCATGTCGATGGTGAAGTTTTCTCCACCGCCCATTTCTTTGAGGAGGTGCCAGAGGTTGGTGCCGTATAACTGTGAGCATGTCGTTGACAGTCGGCTCGTGAAGTCGGTGTGACCGACAATGTGCACACCGTTGTGAGTAATCGTTTCACCTGGTTTTGTGAGTTCGCAGTTACCGCCGGCTGAGGCAGCAAGGTCCACCACAACAGAGCCAGGCTTCATCACTTCGACCGCTCGCCTTTCCCACAGTTTAGGTGCGGGTCGACCTGGTATCAGCGCAGTGGTGATGACGATATCTACTTCCTTGGCTTGTTCGTAGAACATGTCCATTTCTGCTTTGATGAAGGCTTCGGACATGACTTTGGCGTAGCCACCCGCCCCTTCGCCGTCTTCCTCGAAATCCACTTCGAGGAATTCGCCGCCTAGACTTTCTACCTGGTCTTTAACAGCGGCTCGAGTATCGAAGGCGCGAACGATCGCGCCCAAACCACGAGCAGCCGCGAGGGATGCTA
>JBMYRY010000447.1:0-3163 GCA_049602795.1 Bradymonadia bacterium | reverse complement strand
ACTTGGGTCACGAGCCAATCGGCGGCGAGACCAATGAATGGTCCTTCATCATACTTATACTGACGATGGCTTTCCCCAAATGCCAACAAGGCTGTCCCGGTCACCCCAACATGATGGGAATATGACCCGTCGGACTCCTGCTTTGAACGTAGAAACTTCAGTCCTCGATCCACCGCTTTCTTCACAGCAGCGACTAGGTCTTCAGGTAGAGCTTCCCTCGTCTGAGCGCTCGCGTTAAACGCGCTGAAACAAATAAACATAAGCAGCGTAAACATACGTGTAGGCATTTTCTTCCCCCTACAATTCCGGTCGTTCGAAGCAGAGTGCCCCGCTTCGACGACGATTAAGAATAAAACTCGCGCCAAAACTTACCATCGTTGCGAGCCACAGCACAATCAGACCTCCATGTGGGTCGAATAATTCAACTTCGACGACACCAATCAACGTAACCGAATAAAAGATTGGCTCAATCAAATTCGTTAATCCCGCAAGAGAAAGGGCTAAAGAGACTGGATGCAACCACATAAGCCATGATGCCAACCAAGGTGTAAATCCAGGTTCACCAAGCCAAGGACCGAGCCAAAAGGGACTCGACCAGAAGATCGCCCCCACAAAGACGCCTACCAAAACAGTGGCAAAAGTAGAGAGATTCAACTGTTCAAATATTGAGCTAACTCCACACAACAAACCACCCCACCCCCCAAGGACGAGGGCCGACAAGGTGACGTCTCCCACAACTGCAACACCAACACAAACGGAGAACAATAGTGCTCCGAACAACTCCATCAAATGAATGTTGCTACGCCGACTAGACTGAAGAATAAATTGAGACCGATTAGCAAAGTCCGATGCTCGGAATCTTCCAGCAATGAGCAATGGACAAAGCAACATCCATGCAGAGCCTGTCCAAAATCGCCCGCCGACTGATTCCGGTACAACCAGATGACCGATTACGGCGAGCAAGGCGCCGGCAGCAGCCATTCTTTTGAAGTGAAATATCATCGCCCCTGTCTGGTTCAATGTATTGTCTCGACTCTCAATCAACTCACCAATTCGCGTGAAAGGATAACCGCGCGTCGCGCTTACCGCCTCAAACCAGCGTAACAACGCATTCGACATGCCCAGAATTCGGAAACATATCAAAGAGACGGGCTGCTTCAATCCGATAGCCTATTCGATTCAGCCCCTCAAGGTCCCTGCACAAAGTCCCGAAATCACAGGCGACATAGACAATGCGCTGAAATTGATTGGGTTTCAAGTGGGATAACAGCGTTTTGATCCCCGCACGCGGAGGATCCAACAGGCAATAATCCCCTTCACCTTTGGGCATCGCACCAATTCTCTCATTCCGAACTGTGAGAGCACCGTCTGAAATCCAACTTTCAGCAGACTTGGAAAGCGTTGCACACGCGGTTCGACTTCCTTCGATTGCGACCACGCTACATCCACGCTGAAGTAATCTATGCGTAAAGATGCCCGCACCACAAAACAGTTCCAAAACATGAGAACCCTGTGGAAACTGTTCCGTCACATAAGTGACAAAATCGTCGTGAATCGACGCATTCGCTTGAACGAAACCACTGATATGATGTGGAACCTGATCCGCACCGACAGGATACGTGTGTGCGCCCCACTCAAAGATGACCCGGGCATCGTGAGTACATTCAACGCCGCCCAAATCATCGATTTCACGCACCAAAAACTCGAGAAACGAGCGTACCTGCGCCTCATTCAACTCAAGTTGATCGTCGAGTTGCGCGCTCAAATACACCTGGTTGTCAGCACCAAGCGACGCTTTCAATACCCCAGTCCCCACCCCAGACTTCCGAAACGCCTCTCTTAACTGCAGTCGTACCGACTCCAGCGTCGGCATCAAAATTGAACAACTTAGGGCGTCAACGATCTGATGGGTACCCCATTTAAGAAGACCAAGCTGCTTGCCTTCCCATCTCCATCTGATCGTTCTTCGCCAGCCTTCTTTCTCGCTCAATGCTCCCCAAGCGATATCATGTACCTCATGCTGCCACTGAAGCCGCGACAGGCTCCGAATTGCATGTTGGAGAAGTGACTGATTCTGGATCTCGGCTTCGGCGAAATGCCAAGGGCAGCCACCACATTTGCTTGCCGATCCGCAATGGGGACTCTCAATTCTCGTAAGTAGCTCCCCTCTTACGAATCGTTTTTTCACTTTGATTAATCGAACTTGGCATTTCTCTGTGATGGGGGCACCACGGACGAAACAAACACGTCCATCGGGTAAGGTTCCGATGCTGTCCCCTCCCAGCGCTAGCCGTGTCACCGGAATTTGAAGAATGTCGCCAACATCTAACTTCATCGATAAAATTGCTCGAAAGGGGTTCCGGTTTGATATACAAAATCGAACTCGCCGCGCAGCACCCCGAGGAGGGCCGAAAGCGGTTGGCGTGCATCCCGGACCTCAAGAAAAGTAATATCACCCACAATTCGGTCTCCGGGCTCTGCACCAAACTGATGAATGACGATTTCTCCAGACAACTCAAGTGATTGCGTACTGGATGGACACGTTCTACCAAGAATTAACGCCGCCCTAACCGACTGCTCCTTCCCCACTTGCAATGTTTCCCCCAATCGACCGCGTAGCGCCCGAACATCACGAAAGTCTATAACAACAGCGTCGGTCTGAATCAGGGGCGCACCGCCTCGCTGGAGCCGTAATTTCGCACTCTGTTCGTCAAATAACTCCAACGCGAAAAAGTTTGCTTCCAAATCAAAGGCAGCACATTCAAGTTCGGGTATCTCGTCATCACACACGGCTGATAGCGTTGAACTCTCGCGACAATCATCAATTAAAAGCCAGCCAACGACCTCGCCATCGCCGGCGACGTCAACACAACTCACCAAAAGACAAACGACGAAAAAAACTGTTCTTCGTCTACACCATCTCATGCTGAGCCTCAGCTTTCTCCACCCCATTACCCTCTGGTATAAAGTCGGCACACTCTTGGCATTCCGAACGATGACAACTACCGATCATCTCGCGACAACCACGATGAACCATGGCATCACAACTCTTGCACTGGTAGGGATCGATCTCTAAAGGCTGAGTACAGATGCCGCAATGTATACCCAATTTTTCCGGATCAACCTGGATTGCGCGGTGTAGCTCCCTCAATTGAGTCGATAT
>JBMYRY010000446.1:0-3167 GCA_049602795.1 Bradymonadia bacterium | reverse complement strand
TGGCCCTATTTACTTGTGTTTCTGTTCATCCTCATCGGCGTAGAGAGCCGGCTAGCGTTCCAGGTCAGTCCCTCACCAGAAAGCTAGGCACCTGCTCGACTTCCCCCGCACCGCGCCGCATGTCAAAAAATGTAAAGTCATACTCATTGTGCGCATCAGCAGAATAATCTAGCCGTTGCACAACCCCCCATTGATTCTCCTCAAGCATCGGAAACCAGGCATCGCCCTGAACATCGGTCTGAACGATAGACAATGCGAGTCTCCGCGCCATCGGCAAACACTGGCGATAAATTTCTCCACCACCGATCACCATGATTTCACCAACATCTCCTAACGCCTTAAGGGCTTGAGCAAGACTGTTAAAAACTTCAATGCCCTCATGGTCAACACCTCGACGTGACAGCACGATATTTCTTCGTTTTGGCAAAGGTCGACCAATTGATTCGTACGTCTTTCGACCCATCAAAACGGTGTGATCCACTGTAAGCTTTTTAAAGAGTTTTAGATCAGCCGGCAGTCGCCATGGCAATTGATTATCTCTTCCAATCACCCGCTGCGTACTCAGAGCTGCTACTAATGTGAGGTGGGGCGTACTCATACTGAGATCGGTGCTCTAATGGCAGGTTCATGCTCATAATTCTCAAGCCAGATATCCTCGTATTTGAAATCGTCAATAGAAGTGATCTCTGGATTTAGCTTCAAGGTTGGTAAGGGTTTCGGTGACCGGGCTAGTTGGACCTTAACTTGCTCCACATGGTTCAAATATATATGCGCATCACCGATCGTATGCACAAAGTCTCCCACACCGAGACCGGTGACTTGCGCAATCATGTGAGTCAACAACGCGTACGATGCAATATTGAAGGGCACACCCAAGAACAGATCTGCACTGCGTTGATATAACTGACAGGATAACTGATTATTCGCGACATAGAACTGGAACAAAAGATGGCATGGAGGTAGCTGCATCTGGTTCAAAGCACCCACATTCCAAGCATTAACAATAAGACGCCGGCTCGTTGGATTAACCTTAATCTGCTCAATAACAGACGCCACTTGGTCGTAGGTTTCGCCGTTCGCACCGGTCCATGAACGCCATTGAGCACCATAAACAGGTCCAAGAGAACCATCATCTTGAGCCCAAGCATCCCAGATCCGGACATTGTTTTCCTGCAACCACTTCACGTTAGTATCGCCTCGTAGGAACCACAGAAGCTCATAAACCATGCTCTTGAATTGAAGCTTCTTCGTAGTAACGGCGGGGAAACCTTCATTTAGGTTGTACCGCATTTGCGCACCAAACAAACTCAGTGTTCCGGTACCCGTCCGATCAACTCGCTCGGTGCCATCACTCAAAACACGATCTAACAAATTAAGGTAGGTTTTCATTGATTACGAAACTCCGATTTCCGTTTTTCAACGAATGCTGTAAGTCCTTCGTGGGCATCCGCGCTCGCAAATAATTTCGCTTGTAGCTCTCGCTCCACGGCTAATCCAGACTCTAGAGGGAGATCTCCTCCCGTTTGAACAGCACGTTTAATATGACCCACTGCGAGGCTCGCCTTATTCGGACTGGTGTATCGGGCTGCATACGTTAGCACCTCGGCAATGAAGTCCTCTTTGCTCAATGCAGCAACCTCTCTCGCCTTCCCTTTAATTTCCTTTGTTTCGGTCTCACCGACAAGATCGTGCACCAGTCCAACTTGAAATGCATCTTCTGTGGAAAAGGTGGTTCCATCCACCATAAGCTTCAAGGCTTTGGACGCCCCGAGTAACCGTGTCAGCCGCTGAGTACCTCCCGTACCGGGCAGGACTCCCAAATTAACCTCAGGTAAACCAAGACGTCCGCCTGCTCGTCTGGCAATACGCAGATCACAAGCGAGGGCAATTTCAAATCCCCCACCGACACAATGCCCATTAATAGCGGCAATGACTAATTTTGGGGTTTGTTCAAGTCGACTCAAGGTTTCATTTGCATGGAGGCAAAAGTAATACTTACTCGTTGGATCGGCCTGTTCGAGCATATTAATATTTGCACCTGCACAGAAATGCTCCCCATCGCCAGTAATAACGATAACCTCCACCTCCGGATCGAATCTGGCCTCAAGGATGGAGCGGTCTAGATCACAAAACATTTTGTAGGTATAGCCATTCAGGTTTTCATCACTCAGAGTCAACAGAGCAACCTTTCCATGCTTTTGATAATTGACTCGATTCTTCGAGGAATCGCCAAAGAGATCCGCCCGTGTAGACACTTTCATGATTTGACTCCTTGCTGTTACCGCAATCGCTTCATATCATTCAGCGAGAAGCAAACCAACCAGTGAGGCATATTTATGAACAATGAGCGAATTGCGGTTATCGGTGCAGGCACCATGGGCGCGGGGATTGCCGGGCAATCGGCTTTGTGTGGAATGCAAACGATACTTTTCGATATCGATGACGCCGGACTGAAGAGTGGGCTTACTCATATTCAGTCCAGCTACAATAAGGGACTCACGAAGGGTAAACTCAGTCAATCAGAGATCAATGATGCTCAAGCAAACCTCACAACATCTTCGGATCTAGACACCGCGCTCCAGAACGCAACGATTGTAATCGAAGCTGTGCCAGAGAACCTTGAACTGAAACGCTCCCTCTTCAAACAGTTTGAAACACTCACCTCGAAAGAAACGATCCTGGCAAGCAATACGAGTAGCCTATCGATCAGTGCAATTGCCACTGACCTCTCAGTGCCAGACAGGGTGATTGGGCTTCATTTCTTTAACCCCGTGGCGGTGATGAAACTCCTCGAAATCGTCAAAGGTAACCAAACAAATGCCCAAACCATCTCCCGTTCGATCGACTTCGCGCTAAGGATGAAAAAGGAGCACATTATCGTCAAAGACTCACCAGGCTTTGCAACCAGCCGACTTGGTATCGCCCTCGGGAATGAAGCAATGCGAATGTATCAAGAAGGTGTAGCTTCAGCAGAAGATATAGATAAAGCGATGTCCCTAGGATATCGGCACCCTATCGGACCGCTGGCTCTGTCTGATCTCGTTGGACTAGACGTGCGCTTGGCGATTACTAAGCATCTACATGCAGAACTGGGTACGGATACCTTTAAGCCCGCACGCGTGCTTGAAGAATTGGTCGCTGCTGGTCACCTGGGGCGGAAAACCGGT
>JBMYRY010000445.1:0-3187 GCA_049602795.1 Bradymonadia bacterium | reverse complement strand
CTGAATTGATGATGGCTTCGGGGTCGTTATTGGCATTTGGGGCGCGAGTTTGGAGTCCATCGTGTCTAGAGTCTCTTGAGAAGGATGGCGATCCACCTCTTCGATAGAGTTGGAATTCCGCGCATTAGGTCCTACTTTCGCCGGAGGTTCTTTCGTTGCACTGGAGCTGCCCTGTGCCAAAGTGTTGCTGGGTTCCGAGTCGTAACTTGGTGTTTGAATTGTGCTCGCATCGAGTGGCGGGGGCCCTGTTTCTTTATTTGTATTGTTGGTGAATTCTGCCTGTTGAGGTGGGGCTGGATTCTCCTCCTGAGCTTGAGAGTCGCCAGTGAAAAGCATGACCGGAATATCTGCAAGCGCAGTCCGGTTGTTGTTGTCTTCTGTAACCGGCTTGCTGGTTTCTTTGGCTGTCTTGCTCGCGATTTTTTGCAGGTGGAGCGGAGAGAGCTTCTGGGTCGCGGCCGGCATTTTTGGGTCTAGTATCTCTTCAAAGTCATTATTTGTTTTCTTGGATGAGGGGCGTTGGTCCTCTTCAGAGGCAACTATTACGTTTGGTTTCTTAGCCTCACCTTCCTCACCGGGCTCACATTCATTAAGCAATGATGAAAGCGAGGCACTGTCACTATCCATCGTCGTCGTTGGATGAGCCTCCGTCGAATGATCGTCACGGTTCGATGAAAGATCCTGCTCTTGTTTTTTCCTTGCCTGATCGAGTACCGTTTCCGACGGCATCGACGTGATCATGTTGTGCATGAAACTTAAATCAGGGGTCATTCGAATGGTGTCATTGTTGACAGGTACCGTTGTACTCAAATTCTCTTCCGAAGTGCCCATGGCTTTGGCTAGTTCGACGCGCATGGTCATCGCGTTGGGAAATCGCTCTGCCGGTTCTTTGGCTAATGCTGTTTGCAGCCATTCTGAGATGCCTTGACTGATATTGAGATTCGAGTCGATTTTTGGTGGATATTGGTAGAGATGCCCCGCAGCAATTTCTGCCTGAGACCCAGTGAAGGGCGTTTCTCCCATTACGAACTGATAGAACAGAATACCCGTGGCGTAGAGATCTGTGGCTGGACCTACTGGGAGATTCTGGCGAAGCTGTTCTGGTGCCATGTATTGCACCGTTCCAATCACAAGTCCTGTACGAGTAAGCGGACTTGCCTCGGGCGGGGGCTGCATTGATTTTGCGATGCCGAAGTCGATTAGTTTGATGTGCTGTGCATCAAGGTTTGTGAACAAGATGTTTGATGGTTTCAAATCCCGATGGACGAGACCTGCGGTGTGTGCGTGTTCCAGTGCAGACAGAATTTGACTCACGATGCGTGCCGCATCAATAAGCTTTAGACGGCCCTCTCGGGCCAAATGCTGCTTGAGGGATAACCCACGAATTAGTTCGAGGACCATATAAAGAGTGCCTGATGCTTCGCCAGTCTCGTACACTCTCACTACGTGCTCAGAGGTCAGTTGAGATAGGGCGAGGCTTTCTTGGCGAAACCGCTGCTTGAGTTCTTCTCGATTGTCTAGACCCGCGTTGCTGATTGTCTTTAGCGCAAACTCGCTTGCCAACATGGTATCGAAGCATAGATATACGGTGCCGAACCCTCCTTGACCAAGGATATCGATGAGATGGTATCTTCCATCGATACAGGTACCGAGAAGCGGATCGGATGCATACTTTTTGTAGACTTTGCTTCTGAGTAAAACTCTGCCGTCCCGGGGACATTGTTCACCCGGAGAAACCGATTTGTAATGGTGTTTGCAGGACGGGCAAACCCAATCATTTGAATCGTTCGTCAACACCAGAAATGTTCATCCAAATATAGGCGAAAGTACTCGGCCCAATAATACGATTGATTTTAATCTGAGTCCACGTCGGAGTGGAAAATTTAGAGATCTTCTTTGAGAACAATGCAGTGATGGTGAAAAGGCTAAGATTTTGAACTGTTGAAATGGTACAAATATCGAGCCAATTCAGGGGAGCGAATGATGTCCGATAAAGTTGACTACAACAAGGGATTTGTCGGTAAAACCCTTGTAAACAAGTATGTCCTACAAAAGCCTATTGGTTCAGGGGGAATGGGAAGCGTTTATCGTGGCGTACAACTCGGTACTCGCGGGCGTGTCGCTGTGAAGCTGTTGTCTAAACAGGCCCCCGATGACACGATCATCAGCCGCTTTCGCCAAGAAGCGGAAATGACGGCGAGATTGACTCACCCAAACACTGTGCGGTTATTGGATTTTGGTGTAGATGATTCGTTGCTGTTTCTTGTGACCGAGTATCTTGCTGGGACCGATCTGACGCGTTTTTTGCGTGCAGGTGGACAGCCGGACAACTTTTTGGTGCATATCTTATTTCAAATTGTGGGTAGCCTCGCCGAAGCGCATTCGAAAGGTGTGATCCATCGAGATATCAAGCCCAATAACGTGATGCTCGTTCATCATGTGGGTTGGCCATCTTTCGTGAAGGTGATTGATTTTGGGATTGCTCGTGCTATCGGAGGTCCTGGCCATGGTACGAAGGGCTTGCTTGGCACCCTCGGATATATCGCACCAGAACAAACCGAGCGAAATCGTTCACCTGATGTTCGTTCGGATTTGTACGCGCTTGGTTGCCTCGCTTATGAATTATCCACCGGGCGCTTACCATTTCACGGCATTACGCACCAGAGTGCACCACTAGACATATTGGAAGCGCATCTTGGTGGAACGCCTACGCCAATTTTTGAGCATCGACCGAATATTGCGCCTGCCCTTGGGCAGCTGATCATGAGGCTGCTATCGCGCGATCCGACGCAAAGACCGAATAGTGCTGGTGAGTTGATTTTGCCATTGAACGAACTTCGGGTCCGATTCCTGCGTGAGGGACCAAGTAATCGACTTGCGGGGATTGCTCCAGCAGATCCATCGAATGATATGTCTGAACAAAAGACTGAAGTAGATGGCTCATCAGGTTTTTTGAACACCAATGATGATACGGAGAGAGAGTACTTCTCTACGAACGACGATGAGTGAATGCCATACCGAGCATCACCGAATTACTTTTGATTTATTGCGTTAGAGCGGGCTCAGCGGCAGATGTACTCGGAGATGGGATTAGCTCTGATATAGCACACGGGACCCTCGCCTAGTAACCAACAATAGTCTAGGTTTTCGGGTTCGCAAAAATTGCCTGCCATACATTCACCCTCTG
>JBMYRY010000444.1:0-3191 GCA_049602795.1 Bradymonadia bacterium | reverse complement strand
AGTACTTACAAACACAGGTGTAATACTCTTGGGCTTGAGGACGATGGGCTCTCTCAACGTAATGATGAGTGGCGTTGGAGCAAGTCTGGGTTGGATACCGATTGCAAGTGACTCAAGGGTAGGCATGGAAAATCGTGTGGTCGAGAATGATGCATTCACGTCTTCTTTCGAAAGATCGCTTCTTGGGCTGATCTCTTTCGATGTAAGGGATCGTAATTCTTGTCTACCGATCCGTAGTTCCCCGTGTTCTCGCATGATAGCGAGATCGATTGGACCTGCGTTCCATGCGAGCAAGTCTCCAATCTCGATATTGTGACGACCAAACATATGTCCACCAGTGTCCAAGTTCCCTATTTGACCGTACCTTTGGCAGATTGGCAAAAAACTCGTTCGTTCTCGCTTCAGATGAAGATCGTCTTTGTCTGTACTAGTCGATGGATTTCCTCCTCCGAGAAACCATATTCAGTCAATACGTCGTGTGTGTCTTCACCTAATTCTGGCGCCTTTGATGATTCGTCCAGTGTGTTCTTTATCCCAAACGCAGGACCGACGGCTCGAAATTGAGTACCATTGGTAAGGTGCCCAGAGGCAAGGGTGTCCCTGGCTGTGACTTGTGGATGTTCGAGTGCTTGCCTGATTGAAAGAACGGGACCAGCAGGAATGCCGTTGGTGGAAAAGGCATCTATCCAATACGCCACACTTTCGCTTTTGAGGTGTTGGTTAATGAGGTGGTCGAGCTCTTCAATGTGCTCAACTCTCGCAGCATTGGTTTCAAAACGTGGGTCAGACTTGAGGACAGAGTTGTCTAAAATGTTGCAGAATAGCCCCCAAAGTTTTTGGTTGGCGACTGCGATATTCAGCCATCCATCCTTGGCTTGATACGTACTATATGGCGCGATGGATAAGTGTCTATTGCCATTGCGCGGTGGCTCAACACCAGCATTTAGCCAAGCACTTGCGAGGTAAGTGTGTAACGCCAACTGTCCTTCCTGCATGCTGATATCGACGTGCTGTCCACGATTCGTGGATGCACGCGATAGCAATGCGAGCAGGATCCCCGAAAATGCATTCATGCCTGAGACGACATCGGCAATTGACGCCCCCACCTTGGATGGAGAACCATCGGGCGCGCCGGTGATTGAGGGAATGCCACCCATACCCTGGAGAATGAGATCGTAGCCTGGTTTGGAGGACCATTCTGGGGCTCCGTTATGCCCGAATGCGCTGATTGAACAGTAAATTAGGCGGGGGTTTATGGACCAACAATGCGCTTTGCCAAAACCTAATTTTTCCATCGTGCCAGGACGGAAGTTTTCCAACACAATATCTGCAGACTCTATTAGCCGATTGATGACCAGGGCGGCATCTGGGCGCTTAAGGTCGATGGATAGAGAACGCTTATTTCGATTGATGGACATAAAGTAGGTCGATTGACCATCAAGAAACGGTGGACCGAATCGACGGGTATCGTCACCTCCATCGGGACGTTCAATCTTGATTACATTTGCTCCCATGTCACCCAGGCACATAGAACAGAAAGGACCTGCGAGGACTCGTGAGAAATCAAGGACGTTCAGACCTTCGAGTGGGCGATGATTATCGTCATTTGAGCGATTGCTGTTCATTTTAATCTGTGACCTTTCAGCGAGACTCGGCTACCTTTAGAACCATGTCATATCTAGACTCTGAATTGAACCCAACGACGCGTCGGATCTTCATGCTGCTGGACTCTGGTGTACGTTTGTCCCGCAACCGCCATTTTGAATTGTTTCGTGATCCGAGGGCGCGCCATGCGCGTCGATTACATCGTTTGTTCAAGAGTCTTTGTGCCGACTTAAGCCGGTGTGCTGGTGGCGCAACGCTGTACAGTACATTAGACCATGCACCTTCCGAACGTCCCTACGGTATTCATATCGATATTCCATTGCTTGGCGGTAAGCGTACGGTCTTCCTCACGCGAGCTGAGCTTGGACTACTTGCTGAATACTCCTCTCATGAGGCAACAGAGACTGTGGCAGCCCTTTTGGGACACGTAGCTTTGAATCATCGTGCTATTGGAGTGGAGCTTGCTCGCTAATCGTCTGACCGGTACACACCCAGTAGAACGAAGAGGAATAAGACCACCGCTCCGAAGGGGGTTTCAGTCATGGAGGTGGCGCTACACTTGAATCCTGACGGTGGTTCTTCGCCCTCCATTCCTCCATCTGGGAGTACTGGCACTGGCGTGCCGGCATCTTCACCACCTACTGGCGGCGGTACACCGTCATCGTTGAGGTTGGTTGGCTGGGTAGACGTGTCTGTAACACAGAGTCTGTTCTCACAGCGATAACCAGAGGCACAGTCTCGGTCAAGGATACATTCATTGTAACACGTTTGCTGGCGGCAGACCTGTTCTGGTGAACAATTTGGATCGCAAGGGAGGGGGGCGCAGACGTTATCATCGCGGCACTCGAATCCTGCGGAGCATTCGGATAGAGAACAGGCTCTTAAACATTGGCCGTCCTCGCACACTTCCGGATTGACGCACGGTTCGCCTTCGTCAATGTCACCGTCGCAATCATCGTCTTCACCGTTACAGACCTCTTCTCCGGTCGGAGGAGCGTCGCAATCTTGCAGCACACCATCGATACATTGGCGGCGTCCTTCTCGGCAATCGACCTGGCAGAGTTCGTCCGTGTTCTCATCGGTCTGACCGTTCATATTATTGTCGACGCCATCACACACTTCTTCCTTACTTGGGTCAACCGGGGTACAGCCATCTTCGAACATCCCGTTAACGCACAACTGCATACCGGGTTGTCCGCTGACGGTGGTGCATGGGAGGGTTACGTTTTCATCCGTCAGAAGGTCACAGTCGTCGTCGAGACCATTGCAAGACTCCATGGGAATTGCCCCACCAGTACAGGTGGTATAACGACCTTCGATACACCGTTCGATGCCTTGTCCGCATTCGGTGTCGCATGGACGCTCTTGGAGTCCTTCGTCGATCCGTCCATCGCAGTCATTGTCCTGGGCATCGCACACTTCTTCTTGGGCTCGATTAAAGACATCCTCAAGCTGCTGAAGCAGTTCTTGCTGATTTGCACCAGCCACTCGTGAGGTTTGAGTGCCGCCTGCTTGAGCGATTGCGTTGTTACAGTTGGTGTTGGTGTCGGAGCCAAACCCGATCACAAAGGTTTGAATATCTTGGC
>JBMYRY010000443.1:0-3198 GCA_049602795.1 Bradymonadia bacterium | reverse complement strand
TGGTGATGTATCGAACCCAGATCGCCGAGATGTTCGGTATGGAATCTATCCGTGCGGCCACGGGCCCAACATACCGATTGCCCTTTTTGGAAATCGCGCGAGAGTTGCAATACGGCGACCGCCGAACGCTCGTAACGGTCGAAACGAGCAATGCTGTCGAGTTGGCGATACCCAAGCAAGTGATCGAAGTCGTTTGGAAGTTAATGCCAGAGACCTTCCTCTCTCAACAGATGCAACCGCTCATCAACTCAGCGGGCATTGATGCACTCGTGAGGACGATTACCCAAAATGCCATCTCAAAGATATTGGGCTCGACTCAATTAGGCGAGACAGGGGAAAGCATCGGCTTTGATCAAAGTGTACTCATGTCTCATCTACAGTCGGCTTTGGCACCTCACCGAGTTCGAGTCAGCAAGTTAACGACTGTTAATCCTCAGATTCCCGCATCACTCTTTAAACTCCACCAAGAACATCTAGATACGAGACATCAACTCGACGTGTTATCAAAGAGAAAAACCGAGCTCACATCTCAACGAACTGAATCCTTGGCAAAAATAAAGAATGAAGCAGAGGACCGGTTGGCAACGATGCTTTCTCAGCATGGAACTGCCATGGCTGCACTGCAAGAAAACCTCGACACAGCCAGTCGACTTACCGAGGCCGAGATTACCGAAAACCGACTCTCCGCGCAGACGGACCGTGAAATCTATCAACTCCAGGCTCAACACCTTATGACCGTTTACAAGAACCGCGCATCCAATTTCCGACGTTTTCTGGAGGCAAACCCTAAGCTTCATCCCAAGCTACACACGATTGCACCAGAGAGCTTGGAAACCAAAATTAAACACCTGCCCCTACCCCTTCTTCGGGCCCCTTCGACATCATTACAGGAAGGAGAGTCAGAATGAATCGATTGGTCAAATACACATTGAACATGCTCATTCTGATTCTTGGTCTCGGTGTCGGCGCCACACTCCTGACAAGTCCGGTCGACTCTGACTCCGATGGGAGCCCTTCCCTAAACTGGAACAAAGCAGGGGCAACGATAACGACCAACCAATTAAAGCTCTTTGTATGGCCTCACTCAGAATCCTCGCCCACCGCTGAAATATTGAAGGGATCTGATTACCCTCACTCGGTCGGAGTATTACTTCTAGATCCCAGAATTGATGCTCTTCCGGATGACGTCACAACGCTCCTCGATAAACACCTAACAACCACCATAAACCAACAAGAGCGACAACAACTTTCCATGGCTCTCGAAGCTTTACCCGCAGTCAAATTCGCTTGGATCGGAGAACGCCCTAAACATCGAGCGCGGCAAAATGAACAAGCCATGCAACGGCACCTAAAGGATCTTCAAAGTCAAGTTACTGCTTTAGAGGAAGCGCTTAAAAGCTATGAACTTGAAACTGCTGTCTTGACCGACCAACTCGAAAAACAATGGTCAGAACGATTACTGAGACAAACAGTTGAGGATACTGGAACGATAACCGTAATGCGCGCTCGAGCCCTTCAAAACCTGAGACTACGGATCGCAAAGGCTGATGTTGAAGACTCAGAAACCCGCCTTGAAGGATTATCCGCGATCGAGAATGCGCGTCTCGACTACCTCTCTACACTTAATCAACTACTTAAGGACCAAGGCGGGGACAAAATGTTGAAGCTCTTAGAGAAGAATTCGGTCTTTCAAACACCGGTCCTCCAGCGCACCGACCAAAGCAACCAGCATGGAGCGGCTCAATTAGAGGGTTTATGATTGCCTTCGTACTAAACGCCCTGGGCGTGCGTCGAGAATCTCGTCATTTTCAAGAATTGGAATACCATTGCAAAGAGTCAATGCATAGCCACTTGCCCTTTGAACAAGTCGTCGACCACCTGCGGGCAGGTCCCACGCCATTTTGGGTAAATTCAACTTCAATTGATTCATATCAATCACATTGATATCCGCTCTCTTGCCGACTTCTATTACGCCTCGATCGAAGAAGCCGAATGCTGCAGCCGTCTGCTGTGTTTGTCGATGGACCATCCACTCCAAAGGCAGCCCTTCGTTCCGATCCCTCCCCCAATGACTCAACATGAACGTCGGCATCCCACCATCACAAATGGCCCCACAGTGGGCACCCGCATCTGACAGACCTAGAAGCGTGTGAGGAGATTGGTGCAACTCACGCAATGGGTCGAGGTGTCCGTCACTGTAATTGAACAAAGGAAAGTAAATCATCCCCTCGTAATCATTTTGGGTCAGTAAATCCATCGCGAGTTCCTGGGCTGATCTGCCTGTCGCTTGACTCAACGCAGAAAGACTTTGTGACGGTTTAGGCTCGTATCCGGATTCAACAGAAAACATCTTGTGAAACGATGTGGTCACAAACGACTCGAACTCGCCGACATGAACAGCCTTTTCTTCCAACAGACGTTTTCTAAACTCTGGATTGGACAAGTGAGATCGTTTAGTCGCCCAACTTGCATCACCCAATGCGAGCCAACTTGGTTTGAGCGCAAACGGATGGGCCGTGCCCGCGAACGACATCAAAATGCCGATAGCGCGCCCAGCAACCTGAGCCTTGAGTCTGGCCCCCGATGCATTCGCCGCCTCAAGTTTTTGCATCACTGCGCGCCATAAATTAGGCGCTTGGTCAACCTGGGACAAATTGAACATGACGTCTAAGCCAATCTCTTTAGACATACGACTCATCCAGTCAATCTCTGAGGGCACATCTCCGTGCTCACAAGCAACCTGAAAGATTCGACCTCCCCCACGCTTAACAGCATTGGCGAGGGCAAACAATTCTAGTTCATCCGCATGAGTGCCTGGGACCAAACGCCCATCAATCGCTCGATGCAATAAGGTGCGAGATGTGGAAAAGCCCAGAGCTCCGGCGGCGATGCCGTCTTCAACAATGGAGGACATGAGCTTGATATCATCAGGCGTAGCCACCTCATTATTGGCACCTCGCTCCCCCATCACATAACCACGAACCGCACCATGCGGTACCTGAGCAGCGAAATCAATCGAGGTCCGCCGTGTTGAAAGATGGTCCAGGTATTCGCCAAAGCTCTCCCAATGCCACTCGATGCCTTCGGTGAGAGCTGCGCCTGGAATGTCTTCAACGCCCTCCATCAGTCCAATCAACCAATCATGCTTATCTGGTTGAACCGGTGCGAAACCGACGCCACAACTCCCCATTACGACGG
>JBMYRY010000442.1:0-3210 GCA_049602795.1 Bradymonadia bacterium | reverse complement strand
GTCAGGGTTATGACATGCGTAAGTAGCGCTATCTCAGCGCTTTTTCTCTGCGTCTTTGAGGAACTCGATCTTCAACGCCGCAGCACGTAAGCGTTCCTCAAGTGTGAGCGGTGGTCCATTTGGTAGAAGGTCGAAGCTCCCATCGGGAAAATAGATAGCATATGTTGGTAGACCACTCCGCCCAAGGGCTTTGAGCATCTCGCGTAATGGCGGGTCCTTGCGTGTGTAGTCCGCTTTAGCAGCGATCACGCCGGTATCAGTGAAGACCTTGGCCATGGATGCCGTATCAATGTATGCCTTCTCAAAAGCTTTGCAGTTCACACACCAATCCGCCGTAAAGTCGACAAACACGGCTTGATTTTTCCGTTTGGCGACTGCGAGTGTCGCTTCAATGGTTGCCTCCTCCGCACGAAATGGAACCCAGTCTAGGCGCCCAGCCTTGGCGGACGGAGACGCGGTGCGAACAGGGATTGTGTCTTCTTGGGGCGTCACATCTACAAGCCCGATCCCTAGCCCGCCAATCACCATCGCCAGGCATGAAAGCGAAAGCCAACGCTTCATCCCTTCAGAACGATTTCGAATGCCCTCGTACACCATCAGACAAAGACTGAGCCCGGTAAGAAAATACAAAAGATTGGTGATCGCGTCTTTTGTGAGTTGTCCTTGAAGCGCATCCAGGAAGAAAACCGCCGCCCCCAAAAGCGTGAAGCCAACGAAGCTTTTGAAAGCATTCATCCAGCTCCCCGGTTTCGGGAGAATGCGATGAGCGCCCGGCACAAAACCGACGGCAAGAACCGGCAACGATAGCCCAAACCCGATGCTCCAAAATAAAACCATGGTCTCGTACCATTGAGCAGACTTAGCCAATGCGGCCGTTGTGGCTGCGCCAAGGATTGGTGCTGAACATGGCGTGGAAACCAAGGTAATCAGCGCCCCATGACTAAAGGATGCCCATACCCCGCTCTGTGCCCCTGTCCCACCAACGCTGAAGCTAAACTCGAATAGGCCCAGAGCGTTTAACCCGAAAACAAAAAGCAAAATCACCACCCCGGTAACAAAACTCGGGTTGGACATCTGTTCGCCCCAAATCATGGATTCGCCGGCCTGTCGAACGCCTTCAACCACGAAGGCCAAAATCGTAAAGCAAACAAGCACCCCTGCGAGAAAGGCAAGAGATTCTTTCTTACGCATCTTAGACGACACTTCGCCTTGTGAGACCCATCCGTGAATCTTGAAAAACAAAACCGGCAAGACACAGGGCATCACATTAAGAATTAGTCCCCCGACAATGCCTGCGCCAACGTAAGTAATCAAATCTGACATCTCGGCTATCTCATCCTTCCGACGTACCAATGGTGTACACGTGAGAGTGTAACGATCTTCGACACAGTCGTCGACCTCCTCACATCCAGTCTAGCAATCCTCATCAAACACCACTCTTTCTGCCAAACGCTGAGCGAACAAAACTGATTCCCCCCCCCCCAATTAATCATTCACACGGAGCACAGGTTGTATTACATATGTATTACATATGTATTACATCAAAAAACTCAACCCAGCGGCATAATGTAATACAGATGTATTACCAAAAATATGTATTACATATGTGTATTATCTTATCTTTATATATGAGATAGTGTGCATATTAAATGTATTACGATGGTAGATTAATATGAAGTTAATTTCCATGAGACTGCCTCATGACTTAATGAAGAAAGTGGACAGGATAGCTCGAAAAAGAAAACAAAGTCGTTCCGAGTTTATTCGACAGGCCCTAGAAAATGCCTTGATGGTTGAGAGAGCGCCCGAAACGGTTGGACTCACCGACGTGCGTGATGAGCTACTACTGGCGGTTGGACAACTCGGAGATAGTCTCCGTCAATTACCGAAGTTCATCAAACAAGAGACGAGTGAACGCAAGGGCGAAGAACACGCATCACATTCATCGACGAGAGAGGGGCCAGCCCCGGCGTTCGAGGGCCCGTCCAAACGAGTTCAAGAGGATCAGTCTGACCGTTTTTCCACTGACCTGGAAGATGAAATATCACCCATCGAATTAATGGCTGTTGAGGAAAGTAATGCCTCAGTCCCTGCGCATGAACTCGGCCGAACCCAAACCGCTGAGGGCTCACCGATGGAGGACATCTTTTTGGGGTGGTCTACTCATCGAGATCTTCCCGCTGAGTTAACCCTGAGACCGAGAGAGGAGACATTCGACTACGAGCCAGATGCGGTGGAGACATTGAAGCCATCCAAACCAATAGTACAGGAGGCACCGAAGCCGGAGGTCGCGACGTTCGAAGGCTGGGTGGGTGAAACTGATCGGCGTCGAGGTCAGACTAGGGGTCGTCCGATCGGTGAAGAACGAAGACAGAGCATCCGACTAGCGCGGGTGCTTGCATACAAGGATTGGGATGCACAGCGCCTAGCCACTCGGTTAAAGATGCCCATCGAGATGATTGAAAATGCAATTGAAGGCCGTGAAGATCTTGCATCTTTAAAGGTAGAAGCACTGCTTTCGACCTGGGAAGAGGAGATGCAACATGTTGGCTGGAAACCGGACGGTTGAGTGTGGGTTAAACGCCCTGGTTGAAATATGTCGCGCTGTTTTTCGCATTTTCGGCGACCTCTACAGAAATCACATAGACCCGCCCCTGAGTCTGCGTTACCAACCATTCACTGACATGATCACAGATATGTTTAGCGCTCCCCTCCATGCCAACGTCTTTAAAGACCACCAATCGACATGCGCCCTTTTGCTCGAGGTTTCGAAAGTCGGAAAGCAGAGGATCATCATCATCCAATAACAACGTATGGTCGAATTGGGACTCAAGCCATGATTTTACCGCCTTGAGACCACCAAAATCCATTACGAAGCCATTCTCATCGCGCTGATGAGCACCGAATTCAATGCGTACTGTCCGGTCATAGCCGTGAACCTGCGCACAATGCCCATCATGTCGCCAGCGGCGATGCGCACAAGACAACCCCGTGAAGACTTTGCTGGATCGATACTGCCCCATACTTAGCTCTCCGCTCCGCCATTTTTCAGGGATCTCTCACAACTTTTACCAAAGTGTCAACTGGGTATTGACGATTTTGTCACAGTTTGGCATTTTGCCGCCCTATTAAGAGACATGACCGGAGTAAGTTATGAAGAAGGCGTTAGTGCTGCTGAGTGGGGGCTTGGACTCGAGTACCTGTTTAGCT
>JBMYRY010000441.1:0-3215 GCA_049602795.1 Bradymonadia bacterium | reverse complement strand
AAACAGGGAATGAGACATGAGAGACTGCCTCATTGTTCTCCGGCCATGCCTTTTCCGCTTAAGTGCCCCAAGGTGGTATCTTTATTGCTTAAGTTCCTAGTAGGTGAATTTTATTTTTCAGAGGTAATGACCAAAAATGCGAACGCTATCAACAGGGTGGATGGTCTTAACGAAATCGACATTCGGTCTGATGGCGACGCCGCCCCATGACGTGCTTTCGCGGAAGTATGCACAACTTCACGATCAATTACCCAGCGATGGAAGAGGACCAGATAATCAGATGGAGGGGAGAGACACAGCTTTATTGAAGATTCAGGAGGTCAATTATGACACGTTTCCTTTCCCTCGGATTAATCATGGCAATCCTATTCTTAGGTGGCTGTGATTATCGCGTCGACAATCCAGATTACGAATACGAAGAGGGTGCCAACTTTAGCCCTCAGCACATCATTGAACAGCTAGTCAGCTATCGAGAAGAAGGGTTCGAGCTCATAAACGACACCCCATTTGCCTCACACGCTATTGAAGATGCCTGGATATCGATCTGGGTGTCAGAAAACGCTGCTGATGACTACCGCGATATTCGACTAGACTACGAGGGTTCGGGCGCAGAAGTACCCGTTGGCTCGATCATTATCCGAGAAGTTAAAGACTCAAGCGGAGACATCATGAAACTTACAGTGATCGCGCGCGCCCCCGACGGTGCACACCCTACCGCTGGTGACCTTTGGTTTGCTACAGCAACGGCAGACGGCATCGTTGAAGACATTAATCATTCGGGATTCTTATCTACCTGCGCTGGATGCCACGTGACGCGGGCAAGCGATGGCTTCCTGTTCGGCACACCAACCAATTCGCTTTAATCATACGATTACTCCCCATCGCCCCAGTCTGGAGCTGCCCCCTGATAACCTAAGAACAGGGCGTTACATCCGACTTTCCGTTGGTTATTAGAGCATCTCAAAGACCCACGCTTAGGGGCTAGGTGGTGAGAAAATGTATCGAGAAAGCCAGAAAGGCAGTAGAGTTTTGGCTAAAACTCGATCAGTGGAATCAACACGGAGCATTCACATGTCCAAAAACATGAGTACACCGACTCAATTTGAAACCATGATGCACCGAGTGGCTCTCCTCACTATGTCCGTTTCGTTGGTCTTCGCGGCATGTAACGATCCGGCTTCCTCTAGCGCAGATGCGTCGTTGCCTGACCTCTCGGGACTCGGGGTCGATAGCAATGTCCTGCCCAACGATGTAGGGATAATGTTGGACATCTCTCTGGATGCAAGTAATGGGCGCGATGCTTGGACAAACACGGACAGCGGCGCAATTCAAACAGGTGGAGAGCAGGTCGTTATTATGGAAGACGGCATCACCTTTACGTGTCAACCAACGCTGTGCCAAGACAAGCTACTCGAATGTGGTGACTGCATCGACAATGATGGCGACGGGAAAACGGACTGGCGCGATCCTGAGTGCTTGGGGCCCTGCGACAATACAGAGGGAGCTGGACTAAGCTCTGGTGTGGGTGGCGAGACTCGTCAGACCTGCAGTCTGGATTGCTACTTTGACTTCGGCAATGGGTCAGGAAACGACAAATGCAGATGGGACCATCGATGTGATCCCCTCTCCCCCGAATCATCATGTGAGTACGATTCAGAGAGATTGGGCACAAGGGATTGCCCAGACAGGCAAGAGCCGACCTGTGAGGATGTTTGCTTGGAAATCACGCCAAATGGATGTGATTGCTTTGGATGCTGTACATTTCCGCCCCTGTCAGATGCCGGACCGAATGGTGCACCGGCCTACGTGTGGATCGGTCATCAAGACGAACAGAACAACAGTACCTGCACGCTAGATGCCTTAACCAATGAAACGAGTTGTCCTCGATGTACGCCAGTCGCAGACTGCTTGAATGAGTGCGGTCGCTGTGAACTATGTCTAGGCAAAACGGAATTACCACCCGATTGTTTGGATTCCCCGAATCCAAACGAAGAGAATGCACGTTGTAGCGAGGATGTGACGCCTTGTGGACAACCGAACGATGCCCCATGCCCAGATGGATTTTATTGCGTGACAGGCTGTTGCCAAGGAATCCTTAGTAATTTCTAGTGACGAACATCAATACGATCCAAAGCCCCCATAGCAGCAAGTAAGATATCGAAATCGATGGAAAGGAATACAAGGCAAACACACTAAATGTCGCCACAATTTGGCTCACGGTTAGACCTGAGCTACGATTACGACTACAAGCACTCATCTGAATCAGACAAGCGTTATCGAAAAGTTTTTTTCATGGACTCATTCGTCTTCATTCCGATTTCCATATACCTCGTGTTCACGGGTCTGTTCGTCCAGCAAGGACTAATGAATCTATTCATTCACAAGGACCCTTTGATTCCAAAGCGACGCTTTTTCATCCCATTCATCTTTACATCGACACTCTTCTGCCTCTCATTACTCCTCGTGCTCACCGGACCCGTGTTCGGATTTACCGCAAATCAACTCCGATGGTCATTCTTTGTGGTTTGGTTAGTCGCGCCCGCGGTTGGCTATCTCTATACGCTCACGCTCGCAGAACATCTGGACATTGAACGACACAGAGTAAACTGGATCACTCGGTTCTCAGTTGCCCAGTTCATCGTAACACTAGGCATGGGTGTCTATACCTTCATCACAGACGTTCCTATCTTATTTTCGTACGAGAAAAGCAGTTTTCAGAGCCGAATCGACATACACATCGGCGGCGTTTTTAGTCCCAATACAATCACATTTTTGATGGTCATTCTGACCACCGCCGTCGTCATCAGTGCTGCCACATTTTTTGTTCGAGAAATGTTCAAAACTCAACACCGGGACATCAGTCTTATGATCGGTGTTTCCCTCACCGCTTTCGCCATTATCGTTGAGCAGGTCGGCTACCTATTTCAATGGTCGCTTATCTTCTCTCTTATGCCAGTCGCCAATAGTATTGAAGTCATTAGGTTGACCTATCTGCAAACGATCGCCGCCGGGCGTAATGCTGAACAAGCCAATCTGCAAGTTAGGCGAGACAAACTTCAGATTAAAGAACATCTTACTGCTCTTGCTCACGACTTGAATACACCACTCACCTCTCTGAAGCTCAGCGCAGGTAAACTCAAAGAGGGCCACATTGAAGATGAGGCGCATAAACAATTCACCAAAGAACTGGAATACATCCACATCGTCTGTGCAAA
>JBMYRY010000440.1:0-3216 GCA_049602795.1 Bradymonadia bacterium | reverse complement strand
AGGCACCCCGATCTGTCGACCCGGCTCTCTGGGATCCTCAACTTGCTTTCTCCAGACCACTTCTCGTGGCGAATCAAAAAAAGGAATCAAGATATTTGGACCACTGCCCAGCATGCGGTTGAAGCGCCCAAGCCGCTCAATCAAGACAACCTCGGCTTGTTTGACAATGATGAAGCCTTTGACAACAACAAAGACGACAAGGGCCAACCCCATTAGGAACACAAATAAAATGCCGCTCATCCTTCTCCCGCTTTCGCTTTACGTTCTAAACTGACCGTGACTGTAGAGCCACTCACGGACTCTACGAAAACTTTTACACCCACGGTTAAGGTCCGTTCGTTCGTACCAATAGCACGCCACTCCTCACCACCGATCTTTACGTATCCAGGAGAACTTGTGCCCTTAACCTCGCTGGTCACATACGCCTCTCGACCGATGAGAGCACCGACATTGGTCGATGTGTCTTCCCTCTGTGTGACTTTGTTAAAGAATGGGCGCGCCGAGAAGAACACCGCCAACTGGCCTGCGATGCAAATGCCCACAAGCGCCGGAATAGATGTAATCCCCAAATACGCCGCAAGGGAAGGCGCTAGGCAGCCCAAGCCTAAACTCAGCAAGAAGAAGCTCCCATCGAGCACTTCCAAGATCGCCAGCGCGATTGCAATGATCAGCCAGAACTCAGGTGATTGTGGCATCAAAAAACTAGGCATATCGATTCAGTCCCCACTCTTCACCATCAGTGTCATCGATCTTAAGAATCGAATCAATCAAAAGCAGGATATTGACTCAGAAGCAGGACGTACGAAACTCCAAGCCAAAGCGAGTGTCGGGATCAAAATGAAAACAGATCAACAGACGTCAACGCGTTACGCGGGTTGGTGAGTAGAGAAGGGGCAGGTGCTCACGGCGGTCGACTTTATTCGACCGCCGCTACGCAAATCTACCTTAGAGACATTCCCAATTGACGGTCATACTGGTCAACTCAGGAGAAACCTGGTCGGCTCCCATGGTCATGTCAACTCGAATTCTGAGATGGTTGTGGAATGGCTCCGGCGCCATATTCTGTGCAAAGTAGTCCTGTATGACCTGTGGCGCAGCCGCACCGTCTGGGAAACCAAACATCGGCGCCTCATTCAGCTTGCCTACCGTTGGCGCGGTGCCGACGGAGAACCGAATGGTGCCGAGCGCCGGGTCTGCATCCCAAGTAAAGATGCCCCACCGAGTGCCATTCTCACAGGGTGATTCGTAATCCTGAATGTAGGAACCGGACCCAATACTTAAACGACGTACAGCACCCGTTGCGTCACTGAACGAGTAGACATTCTCAGTCTGCCAGGCTTGAGTCTCGTTATTGTTCTTCGTGTCAACCGACATGAGCACTGGACTCAAATAGTGTGACATCCAGACCTTACCGGTCGCATCTACATTGACCCCGGTTGGTCCATTAGCGCCCCACGGCCCCTGAATGATATCTCTACGACCAAGACTGAAGGCTGCATTTGGCTGACAACGGCTCGCCTCCCAATATGCGAGATACGATTGCCCGTCACCACCGAGCGCAGCCCAGACGTTGCCGTCTAAGTCTCCCGATATACCTCGACCAACCTTACGACCAAACGGTAGGTTTGCACGACACCAGGTGTCCGCGGAGACATCGAAACCGAGCGCATACGGACATTCCCAACCAGATAACCAAACCTGACCTGTAGAGTCCGCACCAATGCCGTAAGCGTTGTCCACCGTACAATCCGCGATCAACGCATCGGCAGGTCTCGACACAGCCTTAACTTCACCGGCGCCCCGAGTATTTACAACCTGAGTCGCAGCAACGCCCAAGGTGCTAATCACCATGTCTTCTCCAACCAGGACGGCTCCAAATGGCTCAATGTCAAGGTTGTGACTGTTCAACACTTGACCCGTCTTGGGGTTCAATCGATAGAGTTTACGATCGCTGTACGTACCCACCCATGGATAACCGTCTGGATTCGAAGCGTCGCCGGCACCGATGACAATTGAACGAATCAGTTGTCCTGGTGCACCAACTGCCGCAGTCCAAAGGATACACTCGTCGCCAATGGCGTTTGCCACATTTGCCATGGTGTACGACAGTGGATTTGCATTGGTTGACGTGTCAATCGTTCCATTATTGTTTCGGTCAACACATCGCGACAGGTCAGATGCAATCTTAGTCACACTACCCTGCATGTCGTAACCAGCGGACGCGACGTAAACATCGCCTACGTTGTCCACCGCCATTCGGCTCGGATTGTTACACCCAAGAGTAAATGGACTATCATTCGCCGGGCATTCACCTTCGGGAAGCCCAACTCGATAACGCCCGACTTCCTGAGGTGGTACAACATTTGTGTCCCAGCGCGAAACCGTGCTTTCAAGCGTATTGACCTGCCACAGTGGGGTACTCTCGGATACCTTATTATCCACAACAACACCGCCGCTCGTCGAATCGATCTTCATACCGTTCGCCTGTGACAGGTTAAACGGTATACCACCGGAACCAAGGGTTCTCGACGACAGAATCGAATTCTCGGTTCGATACAACCCACCACTATAATTGTAGTGGAAACCGCAGAAGTAATACCGATACCGTCGACGTCGACCTCTGATTCTACGTCGGCAATACTTCGGAGACGAGGTCGCTGAACTCGTGCTCGCGAGGATGTTCCCAGATACCGGATCCAGTATCATCTCGGTTACCGAACGTGAACCAACAATACCCTGCATCAGTGTGCTCCAATACGGCTCTGATACAGCTGACCACGGCTCATTCGATCCAAAGAGCCCCTTCGCCGTACCTGCGAGGACAGGCTTGCCGCCAGGCCAGGCAATCACTCGGCGAACGTGGCCTGAGCCGACGTATGCGCTGTAAAGGTCATAGCCCGCGATATAGGTCACGAGTTGGTCCTCGCGCAGTCCGGGTGGATCAACAACGCCCGTTCGGTAGTCATATGTGAAGTAACCACCGTTGCCACCGACGTATAGGACACAGTCCTTATCAAAGGAAATTGAAGTAAAGAAGCCCTTAGCCAGTTTGGTTGGTCCAACCGTCCAGGCATCCGGCTCCGCCGTCGGCGTCCGGTTTATGAAGATTGAGTACGCATCAAGGGTCTTCGCCTGAGTGACAATCGCTGTCATCGTGGTCGGTCCCTTACAGGTTTCGATCTTTTGGACATTTACATTGGCTAAAGTCACAGATGC
>JBMYRY010000439.1:0-3217 GCA_049602795.1 Bradymonadia bacterium | reverse complement strand
GGAGAGCTTGCGGATGATTGGGCGCTGAAAGATGACCGCGTTTTTTGCCTTCATCGTGCTGAAAAGGAAGGGCTTGGGAGAGCCTATCTCGCCGGCTTTGCCTGGGCACTTGAAAGAGATTACAGTCACATATTCGAAATGGACGCTGACCATAGTCACGAACCAAGTCGTTTGCCCGAATTACTCAAAGCGACGGAGTCCGCTGATGTGGCGCTTGGTAGCCGATGGGTTAAAGGTGGGGGTACGGTTGGGTGGCCGCTCCGAAGACGGTTGCTTTCTCGGGGTGGCAGTTTTTACGCCCGGACTATTCTCGGTGTGAGCGTTAAAGACTTGACCGGCGGCTTTAAGTGTTTTCGGCGGGAAGCGCTGCTCGCGATCGATCTCGCTTCCGTGCAGACGGTTGGCTATGGATTTCAGATCGAGTTGACCTGGCGCGCTATTCAGGCAGGGCTTCGAGTAGTGGAGGTGCCCATTTGTTTTAGAGACCGCGAACTTGGTCAATCCAAGATGAGTATGGACATCTTCTCGGAGGCGCTCGGATTGGTGTGGAAACTCCGTTTGGGGAAGAAGTAGACAAATCGAATCTGCTATAACTTAATATTTTTTTGAATACAGATTTCGATAAGACGTCTGGACAAGTTTAGTAATGTTGGCACGTGTCGACTCGAAAAAAAGGGGAGCGTATAATGGAACCACAAGCCTTAGTAGGTCAAGCGGTTGAAGTTAGAGATAATGACGGTCACCGTTCTCTGGTCTCCAAGAGAGGGTTCAGGGCGGGGGATTGTATTTTGACGGTTCTTGGTGATGACGTTACTTCACCGAGTCGGTACTCGATTCAAGTTGGCATGTATGAGCATGTCGAGCCGAGCGTGCCGCCACATGATTTGACGAGCTACGACAATTATCTTTGGCCGTTTTTGAACCATGGCTTTACGCCAAACTCGATGATGGTAGGGCGACAATTGGTCGCAACCACTGATATCGAGGCAGGGACAGAAATTACCTTTAATTACAACGCAAATGAATGGGATATGGCTACTCCATTTCGGTGTAATCAGACCGGACGAATGGTTGCTGGACATAAACACCTGTCGGACGAAGACCGGGCGGCAATTGCAGATGTAACGTCTGAGTTTATTTTGGAGTTAGCCCATAACGAGGTCGTTGGGCGACAAAGTGTTGCTCTTAGGGCAGCACGTTAACAATGGAGGTCGCGAAGGCGCCAGTTAACGTCGATGCGCTTCGTCTCGATTCATACTTTAGCCTTTCCGTAACACGTTATCCCGAACGTGTCGCCTTAGAACGCCCTGCGGTTTCGGTGCATGGGGCTGACGTCGTCCTTACTTATCACGAACTCGATAAAGCTGCTGAGTTTCTCGCAGCGCGGATTCGGTTGTTCGTACAGCCTGACGACGTGATTATGCTTGCCTTTCCGCGCACGGATGTCGATGCCTATGTGTCGTTGCTCGCTGTTCTTAAGGCAGGTGCCGCCTACTGCGCTTTGGATCTCTCCTTTCCTGATGAGAGAATGCGCCAGTTGATCAATGATGCTCAACCTCGCCTGTTGCTCACCTCGGAAGTTCAGAAGGCAAGATTTCAAGATTTTCTTGAGCCAGGATTGAGGATTTTTTCGCCCGAAGACCTTCGGGCCTCGAAGAGTATTGCCTCGTTTAAGCAGTTAGGGACGTCGGAGCACCTTGCGTATGTGATTTACACGTCGGGAACCACGGGACGACCCAAAGGAGTGATGATCGAACATGGTCAAATCTCCAACCTGATTGCAGCAAATTTGCGCGAGTTTGACTTTGGCCCTAACGACCGAATTTTGCAGGGCTCATCTCTGTCCTATGATTCGTCCGTGGAAGAACTCTTTATGGCTTGGGCTGCGGGCAGTACCGTCGTCGTTGGGTCAGATGAAACCGTCAGACTTGGACCTGACTTGTCTGCGTGGTTAGACGACCGTGAAATTACCGTCTTTGCACCGCCGCCAACGCTGTTGAGAACGATGGGCGGCGCCCAAGTTGCGCGGCGGTTGACGAAGCTCAGATTTCTCTATGTTGGAGGTGAAGCACTGACTCGGGACGTGGTAGACGCTTGGGCACCTGGACGGATGCTCGTCAATGGTTATGGACCGACTGAATGCAGTGTAACGGTTGTACGAGGTCAAATACGCGCAGAAGATGAGGTCATTACGATCGGTCGGCCCGTTGATAACCATCAAGCGTTGGTATTGAATGAAGACCTTAAGCCGGTGAGCGAAGGTGAGCGAGGGGAGTTGTGCATTCATGGCGCAGGGGTCGCGCGAGGGTACCTTAATCGACCTGAGTTGACGGATGCGAAATTCCCGACGATTCCTGGGGTGGGGCGAGTGTACAGAACTGGCGACCTCGTTGCTCAACAAGACGATGGGACCTTCTTATACTACGGTCGAATAGACACCCAAGTGAAGTTGCGAGGCTATCGGTTAGAGTTAAGTTCAATCGAGACACATCTCTGTCAGGTACTGGGTATTAAGTCTGCGGTGTGTACTGTCCAAACGACTCATGGAAAACAGAATCTAGTTGCCTTCGTCACCCATGAGAGACCAACTCGATTCTCGGAAAAAGCTCTTAAGCAGCATTTGACCGACATTCTACCTTCGTATATGGTTCCCAGTCGCATTGTGGTGCTTGATGAATTGCCCAAATTGACGAGTGGTAAGGTCTCCCGAAAGGCATTACCTATTCTGGAATTATTGCCGGGTTTGGATGATGAGGATCGAATAGAGCCCGCTAATGAGGAAGAGCGTTTATTGTCGCTTAAGATGGCTTCCTCTTTGGGGTTAACCGATCAGGTCTGCGTCGAAGCGGATTTTTTTGAGATCGGAGGAGATTCTCTCGCAGCAGCACTGCTTATTTCGGACCTCAGGAGTGTGTCTGGCTATGAGTCGCTTACGGTAAGAGATGTGTATCTGCACCGCACCGTCAGAGCACTTGCCCAAATGGTGCAAGAGTTGGCGCGGCATCCACAGGTTTTCGAAGAAACCTCTCCGCCTACAAATGTGAGAAACCCTGTCTGGAGTACAACGATTCAAGCATCGGTCTTGCTATTGGCGAGTATGTTTTCGCTATCGGCTGTCTATGCTGCCTCGTTCCTTGTTCTACCCTGGGCTGTGGCCCGTTTTTCAGCCGAGTGGTTGGTGTTGGCGTTCTGGTTTCTTAGACCGGTCATGAGATGG
>JBMYRY010000438.1:0-3221 GCA_049602795.1 Bradymonadia bacterium | reverse complement strand
TGCAACCATCGTGACTGATGTTCCCCTGGAGGGGGTGCCGGCTTCTTTTACGCTTATGCCCCCGAATCCAGGACAACTCGCAGATTACTTTAGGCGGCTAAACTTTCGTCGCTTCCTCGAGGAGTTTGATTTAACCGAAAGCTCGGAGCCAAAGACAGAACTGTCTAGCGAGAAGTATCGTTTGGTGACGACGTTTGAAGCGATGCAAGAGGTCTTCAAGCAGGTTCGTGAGCACGGCACACTTTGCCTCGATCTGGAAACAACCTCCTTGGACACCCTGGAAGCGAAGATCGTCGGATTAGCGATCGCCTGGGCGCCGGGCGACGCTGTCTACATGCCTGTAGGTCATACTCTCGGTTCTCAATTAGCACTCAACAGCGTTCTCGAACAGCTTGTGCCGCTGCTCAAAGAACAGACGATTAAGCTCTACGGACAGAACCTCAAATATGATTTGAAGGTCCTCGCGAACTATATCGATATCTCTGGGATTAATGTTTATCGGGACTCAATGATTGCTGCCTATCTCATCGATCCTGGGAGACGGCAACTCAGTTTAGATCATCTTGCTCTGGAAACATTTGGGCATACGACGATCAAGTATACAGACCTCCTGAAGGCGCATGGCGCCGAGACCTTTGCAGAATTGTCAATCGAGACCGCACAGGATTATGCATGCGAAGATGCAGATGTGGCGCTCAGGCTCGGACAATATTTCGAAGAGTCACTCGAAACGCTCGGCTTGAAAGCACTCGAGCAAGAGATTGAAAACCCATTAATTTCGGTGCTTGCCAAAATGGAGCGTCATGGCATCCGGATGCGGTCCGATGTTTTGCAGAGCCAAAGCAATGAACTCAGTTCGAGAATTGATTCACTCAGGAGCAGAATCACTTCTCTTGCGGGTGAAGAGTTTAATGTCGATAGCCCCAAACAATTAAGTCATATCCTGTTTGAGAAGCTTGAACTCCCAGAGATCAAGAAGACTAAAACCGGGCAAAGTACGGATTCTCAGGTTCTACAGGCATTGGTATCAGTTCATCCGATTGCCGGGTGTATTCTCGACTACCGCCAACTCGTGAAGTTGAAGAACACTTATTTGGATACGCTTCCAGGACTCATTGCGAAATCAACCGGTCGTATTCATACTCAGTTCAAGCAAGCCGTGACGGCCACAGGACGGCTGAGCTCGAGCGAACCTAATCTCCAAAATATTCCGATTCGAACGCCGGAAGGTAGACGGGTGAGAGAAGCGTTTGTGCCCGCCGATGGGTACACACTGATTTCGGCGGATTATAGTCAAATCGAATTGCGGCTATTGGCGCATTATTCCGGTGACGAAGGCCTGATTGGTAGCTTTAACGACGGTGCAGATATTCATCGTCGCACAGCTGCGCAAGTGTTTGGGATTCAGGCGGACGAGGTGAGCGACGACCAACGTAGACAGGCGAAGTCTGTTAATTTTGGATTGATGTATGGCATGAGCGCATTTCGGCTTTCAAATGAACTTGGCATTCCTCAAGGCGACGCTCGAAGATTAATCAAACGTTACTTCGAGCAATATGAGGGCGTTCGTCGTTATTTCGAATCAGCAATTGGGGATGCTCGCGACCAAATGAAGGCGAAGACTCTATTTGGGAGAGTACGAACTTTGCCCCACATTAATAGCCGAGTCTTTAATCTGCGTCAGCAAAGTGAGCGGTTGGCAATCAATACACCGATACAAGGTACCGCTGCGGACATTTTGAAGACCGCTATGCTCAGGGTTCAAGCGCGTCTTGAGCATGAAAGGGTTGACGCAAAAATGTTGTTGACGGTTCATGATGAGTTGGTGCTTGAAGCACACGAGTCGGAGGTCGATCAAACGGTCGAAATTGTTCGCTCTGAGATGGAAGGGGCGGCTCAGTTGAGTGTGCCATTGGTCGTAGAAGTGGGAGTTGGAGCATCTTGGGCTCAGATACACTGAAGATATCCTCGAAAGAGTCGGCGTACCTGGCCGAAAACGCCTCTTTGAAGAATCAGGTGGAGACGCTTAGGTGTGCCTTGGATCAGCAAGAGCAAAGGCTATCGGGTATGGTGCGAATCGCATCAAACCTGACTCGGAATTCAGATCCAGGCGCTGCGATGAAGGCGATTGTCCAGGATATTTCCGAGTTGTTGGATGCCGATCGCACCACCATTTATGAAATCAGACCGAGTGAGAGTTTTTTGCGGGGGCTCGCTGTTCAAGGGACCGGTCGATTAGAAGTCGGCATCCCCATCGGTAAGGGGATAGCGGGCAAGGTTGCGCAAGAAAATCGCTCGCTTAACCTCAAGGACGCTTACAAACACCCCGACTTCGATCCAAAGATTGATAAGTTAACGGGCTATAAGACACACTCGATGCTCTGTGTTCCGATGCGCAACCCCAGTAAGCAGGTTATCGGTGTAGTACAGGTGCTCAACAAGCGTAGTGCCCCATATTTTACCGTTGAAGACGTCGCGCTGTTGGAGGCGTTGGCTTCTCAGGCAGCCATCACCTTGGAAGCTCTTCATTTGCAACTACGGCTCAATATTAGCAACACCGAGCTACGAGACCTCTCGGAACAACTTCAGGGGCGAGTGAAGGAGCTTGGACTTCTATACACTGCCGAGCGTGAGTTTGCGCATTGCGAAGATCTCAAGTCATTAGCTAGGTCGGCGCTTACAATTGTGTCAAAAGTATGCCCTGCTCCTCACCTGGCGTTGGCGATCTTTGATAAGGAACAGCGCGGTCAGTCGTATCTTTTAGAAACACGGAATGGGGATTTTCAAGAAGGATGGGTTGAGCCCGGAGATGGTCTACTAGGCAGAGCCGCGGGGCGCGCGAATGTCCTTGAGTTGGATGAGGAGGGCTTCGAGGCTCATGGACTCACCGGCGAACTGGGTGGTGGCTTTAGTCCGACTGTGCGAACTGCGCTGGCGATTCCCTTTAGGTCAGAAGAGGAGGTGTCTGGCGTTGTGGTGCTTTTGAATTATCGCGAGGAAGCGCCCCTAGGTGTAAGTCCCCCTCTCGAACTTCTGGGCTTGCTCGCTTCACAGTTGGCACGGATGGCTCGCTCGATCCTACGGCGTGCCGTAGAACAGCAGCAAGAGCGGCTGAGCACAATCGGGCAGATGTTGAGCGGTCTGTTACACGACTTGAAAGGACCAATGAGTGTAATCTCCGGATACAGTCAACTCATGGCGCGCATGGACTCACCACAGGA
>JBMYRY010000437.1:0-3224 GCA_049602795.1 Bradymonadia bacterium | reverse complement strand
GTGTAAAAAGAGGCCTACGAATTTCTGGTGAGGGGTTACCGGACTTACGCGCCCGAGAAAAAACGGAATAGATGTAAATACCCAAGTTGAAGTCTTAGGGGTAAGACTTCGATTCATCGCTTCCCTATTTATGGCAGGCTGACAGACTTGCCGGGGGTCAGATTCGTCAGGGCTGACGACATCTGAAGGTAACTCAAGGGAGTTACCGCGATTATTTTCAAGGAGCGAAACCAAATGGGTTTATTTGTAAACACAAATAGTTCATCGCTGAATGCTCAGCGGAACTTAAATGCAAACTCAAGGACGCTTGCGCGTTCGTTTGCAAGACTATCCTCGGGATTGAGGATAAACAGCGCGAAGGATGATGCCGCTGGGTTAGCGATCAGTGATCGAATGACCTCGCAGATCAATGGGATCAGCCAAGCGATTCGAAATACCAACGACGGTATGTCATTAGCTCAAACTGCTGAAGGCGGTCTGCAAGAAACGACCAATATCTTACAGCGAATGCGTGAGCTTGCTGTGCAGGCTGCAAATGACACCAATACCGGAGATGATCGTCAGTCGATTCAAGACGAAATGACTCAGCTGAACGGTGAACTCGACCGCATCGCGGAGAAGACAACCTTCAATAACCAAACAATCCTGGACGGGAGCTTTGCAGGCGCGAAGTTCCATGTAGGCGCCAATGCAAACGATACATTGACCGTCAACGTTAAGGATGCACGTTCCGGTTCGTTAGGTCGAATGGCTCGAGTGAAAGTCTCGACAGTAGGCTCCGCTGCGATTGGTGGAGATACGGCAACAGGCTTCTCACTCAAGAGCAGTGATAACACCTTCTATGTGGTTCGACAGACGGCCGCTACCGACGATTCCTTATCGACGGCAAGCAACGAAACCTCTGCCATTGCCAAAGCAGCTGCAATCAACGATTCATCGAAATTTCATGGTGTAACTGCTCAAGTCACTGCAACCGAGCTCGATATGGGCGCGATTGCTGCGGACGACTTCGACGCTGCTGCCAACCTTGTCATCAATGGTGAAACCATCACTGGTATCTCCATTCAAAATGATGATGCCGATGGCACACTCGTAGACACCATCAACGCAGTGACCGATCAAACGGGTGTCGTGGCTACCATTGACGAGGATAATCACCTCCTCCTCACGGCAGAAGACGGTCGAAATATCGAAATCGTCAATACGGGTGCCCCAGGCGGTCTCGGAGCGGCAGGAACAACTGTCACGCGAGGTGGCTTGATTCTGCAGGCGGATGAGAACATTGTTGTGGGTGATGGTAACAGGGCTGCAACGCCTACAGTTGCGGCAGCCAACCAGGAACAAATCATCGGTCTTAGTGCCACTACGATCGGAAAAAATACCGATTTTGCAGTTAATACGATTGATGTGACGAACCGCTCAGGTGCAAACCAAGCCATTGATGTCCTCGATGTTGCACTCAAGCAAGTCGCGGAAAGTAGAAGTGGTCTTGGTGCGGTACAAAACCGTATGGAGTCTACAATCCGAAATCTGGAGGTTGCCTCAGAAAACTTGAGTGCATCACGCAGCCGGATTCTCGATGCAGACTTCGCGCAAGAAACCGCGGCGTTCTCGAGAAATCAGATCATGCAGCAGGCAGGCATCTCAGTCTTGGCTCAAGCGAATCAGCAACCACAAATTGCGCTCGCCCTGTTGAGCTAATAGGCACGAAAGGATGAACTATCATGTCGATCTATTTCAATCGAGGCCAAGTGGGCAAGGGGGGGTATAGCGGTCAAGCACCGAACAATCCCCGCGGTAGCCCATCGGGTGATTCGAAGGCGAGCGAAATCACGTCCGCCGAGGAGCAACTGTTTGCCACGACCTCAGCCGCTAGTGAGTCGGGTATGCAAGCAGCGATTATGTCGCAGCCTGTCGATCCAATTCACGTGAAGCGTGCTGTTGAAGAGGCAAACGAACTTGCTCAAACACAATTGAAGCCACATCAAAGCTCCATTGAGTTTGGTGTACATAAGCCATCCGGACGAATCACAATTACGATTCGCGAGGACCTAAATGGCGCAACGATTGAACGAGAGATTCCGCCTAAAGCTTTTTTGAAGCTTTACGAGCGGCTCAAGGAGGCACGGGAAGCACCCGTGGACACGCCTCATCGAGGCAGCCTCATCGACGTTGACGGCTGATGATTCCCCCCTTTTCGCGTCATGCGAGGAGGGGGGATTTCTTTATCCGCCAGATAACGCAAGACCTGTCCGGCTCATCATCACATTTTAAGTACATTATTTTATTCCCCACCTTAAGTTGAATGGTTATGGGGCGAACCGGAGTGTTCACATGAAGCATGATGACCCGTAAGGATCTGAAAATATTAGCTTTCACCGTCCCCCCCCACCCCAATCAAAAAAAAAGCTCAAGTTCCTCAACAAATGTACGATACCGAGTACGGGCGTATATTGCTCAAAACGCTAGATCGGACCAAGTGTCACTGCCCAGCTCAAAAAAAGTTATTTTATTTTCTAAAGATTGTGCTCACATGGTCGATGTCAGGGATGGTTAGGAAATAAGTCACCTAGCCAACAGACAAAATTTTTAAGTGAGATTCACGACTGATAACTCAAGGGAAGAGAAATCAGAAATGAAGTATCACGATGGCATTGTGCCAAACCTAAGTGAGGGGACATATTCACGAAGGTCAGGAAAGGAGAGAATAAACGTTATATCTGATCTAGCCGTTAGGGGTAACAGTCTAGGTCACCTTTTGAGAAAGCGTCCACGGAAACGTGGAGTGACAGAATTTGTAAAAGGAACGTTAAGACCATAGGGGTATGGTCGAAATTTAACCCGATCTCTTCCAGGGATGAGCGTTTAGATGGGTCTGCGCTCGGAAGTCGAAGCATGCTTCGAAGTTAGCGAATGCTAGCTAGATTACATTCAAGGAGCGAAAATTATGGGACTTTATGTAAATACTAATACTGCATCTCTCAATGCACGACGAAATCTTAACAACACCACACGGTCTACGGCTCAGTCGTTTCAAAGACTTTCAAGCGGTCTCCGCATTAACAGTGCGAAGGATGACGCAGCTGGTTTAGCCATCAGTGAACGAATGAGTTCGCAGATTCGCGGTATCAACCAGGCAATCCGTAATGCTGGCGACGGTGTTTCTTTAGCTCAGACTGCTGAAGGTGCGCTACAAGAAACCACAAATATCTTGCAGCGAATGC
>JBMYRY010000436.1:0-3243 GCA_049602795.1 Bradymonadia bacterium | reverse complement strand
TACCGCCACAGCCAAACAAAAGAATCATTAGCCCTACAATACGTAGTGATTTACTCATTTCTCTACTCCTCATCTTCTTTGATTGTCCGTTGCTTCGACTTGATGAATCTGCACAGACCATCTCAATGAACATCTTGTACTTTGAATTGTTGGGTTTGGCAATCAACCCCGATGGATCTTCTGGTCCTTTAATTTTCGAGTCAATGTAAACAGTTCAAGCCCGCAGGTAATCGAGATCCCACAGTGATCACTCACGGCGGCTCGCAAAGCGTCGCTTCCCGAACGCAAAAACGGATTTGTTTGTCTCTCCAACTCAATGTTGGAGGGCAATGTCGTTCGTCCTTGTGATCTAATGAATTCAACGTGAGCTAATCGAGCTTTGACCGATGCATTATTGGGCTCAATGAACTGGGCAAACCGTAGGTTATCAAGCGTGTACTCGTGCGCACAACAGACTTTCACGTGTCCGCGCAGTTCGCTAAGTCGAGTCAAACTAGACAACATAGCGGATGGCGGTCCGTCGAATAAATAACCGCAACCGCCGGCGAACAAAGTGTCACCACAGAATAGAATCTCGTCATGAACAAAACACAAATGCCCGTCCACATGACCATCCGTTCGCCATACCGAGAACCGTTCGCCGGAAAATTCCAAGGTGTCACCATCAATGAGGGCGTGCTGAATCCCCGGAATAACATCGCGCTTATGCTTGGAACCATAAACCACTACATTTAGTCCGGTGTCGGCGCAGAGAGCTTTGTTGATACCGACATGATCATGATGATGGTGCGTATTCCAAATCTGAATGCGATCGCATGGATGTTCATCGAGCCAATCCAAAAACGTATCAGCATTCGGTCCATCAATAATGACGGCCTCTCGACTCTTAGAGTCGTACATGACCCAAACAAAATTATCCTGCCAGGCACGAAGTTGATGGACTTCTATTCGTCCTGCCCCAATGAAGAAAGGTGGGGGCTGGACCTGAACCACATGTTCTTTTGTACTCAAACTTCAAGACCTCGCGAAACAAGTGTCGACTGAAAGCGCTCTACACTATGGAATAACATTCTTGCAGCAGTTGTTGTACCGTCAAGCCACTTGAGCAACAACCCCAGAGTTACGAAAGCGAGCGTAAATCGTATGAAAATCAAATTGGTCCTGTTCATATTCATACTCGCAAATGCCCCCCATGGGCTCGCTGTTGAGCCTGGGCATTCAGAAACATCGAAGGCACGCCACTCAGTCGCGACCTTTGCCGCAGGATGCTTCTGGTGCTTAGAAACGGCTTTCGAGGGAATGACAGGCGTGACTTCTGTTGTCTCCGGTTACATGGGTGGTCACTTAGACAATCCTACCTACGAACAGGTTTCAAGGGGCATAAGCGGCCACGCCGAAGTTGTTCAGCTTACATTTGACCCGAAGCTTGTCTCGTACGAACTCCTCCTGAGGGTGTTCTGGGCAAATGTAGATCCGTTCACAAAGAACGCACAGTTCTGTGACCGAGGCAGCCAATATCGAAGCGGTATCTTCTTTCATGATGATGCGCAAGCTTTAGCGGCGCGTAGGAGTCAATCGGAAGCCCGTGCTCGTTTGATGGCTCATCACGATACCAAGAAGGTTCCTCCATTTCAGGTCGAAATCACCAACGCCAGCCGATTCTATGAGGCGGAGACCTATCATCAAGATTACTTCAAAAAACAACCCCAACGGTACAAGCGTTACCGTAAAGGCTGTCGGCGAGACGAACGCCTCACTGAAATTTGGGGAAAAAGTGAGGACGGGATCACCCTGCAGCAGACTACCCACACTCCAAAAAAACAAGATTAAGTTTCGCGACACTCGACGTCGGCTCATTTCTTGATTACATATGAGCGCAGAAATGGTGGTCTGACGGCAAACGTCAGATGACTGGACACTATGTAATCTGGGCTTAAGAGAACCATGAGAAGAAAACATATCGCGATCATCTCAACTGGCGGAACAATCGAGAAAACTTACGATGAAATGGGTGGAGTACTCGCCAATCGAGTCAACGTACTCGACATCCTAATGGCAGCCTTAGACCTGCGAGGCATCGACGTATCGAGAATTCCGCTGATGAACAAAGACAGCAGCGAAATGACCCCCGACGACCATTCGTTAATCGCTCAAACAGCAGGCATATTGACGAGAACGTATGATGGGGTTGTCGTCGTTCACGGCACCGACACAATGCAGATTAGTGGTGAGATGACACTCAGTGAGCACCCCAACCTTAGGTCGCCAATTATTTTTACCGGCGCTATGCGACCCTATGAGTTGAGAAACACCGATGCAATTCAGAACATGACCGAGGCGCTTCTCGCTGCACAGCTTTTGCCTCCGGGAGTTTATGTTGTGATGCACAACAAAGTTCTCACATTCCCAGGGGTCGTCAAAGATCCAAGCAAAGGCACCTTCGTTCAGACTCAACCTGACCAGGCATTACCCATCGTCGACCCTAATACCCCCTGAAGGGAAGCAGGCTTACGATCGGAATGACCGCAATCGCCCCACAAGGAACAGTCCGAAAAGTAATAACGCCAGTGGGCTTTTCGACCTCGGCGTCGACGTGCCGTTGCATCCAGCCCCTCCGCCAGCGAGTGTTCCCGGCTCAACAACGGGTGGCTCCATCTCCATTTCAGGCGCGATTACAGGTTCTACGTATAGCCGAAACTGAAACTCGCTCCGTCCACCATCTCTTTCGAAGCCGTCAGCTGTCTCGTGACCATCAACCGCGACAAGCACGATGTCATGCGGACCCGCAGCGTTCAATGGCACAAACCAGGTTAAAGACCAAATCCCATCCTCGACCTGTGAGATGGTCATATCTGATGGTGTGTCCAACAATTGGACCTGTATGTCATCAGATAAACCAGGATCGGTCACCCGAATCGTCGTCTCGTAAATTTCGCCCGCACGAGCGAGTGGAAATGCACTCGAAGCAAATTGGGGCGGTTCGTTTTGAACAAGCACTGAGATCACCGATGACCGTATCGCATTCGCACCCGAGGTCTGAGTGACTCTGACCAGATAAGTACCTTGGTCATCGTACCGGTGATTGATGTGTTCTCCCTGATACGATACGCCATCTCCCATGTCCCATGACCAATCACTAACGCTAGGCTCATGCTGTTCACAGTCACTCGTACGGCTTGCCACAGTGACACCCGTATTCGCCTCTACGCTTAAACTCAAGCATGTCCCCTCACCGATGACGAT
>JBMYRY010000435.1:0-3246 GCA_049602795.1 Bradymonadia bacterium | reverse complement strand
GCGTTCCCGAAGGCGAGCTGGGTGAATCGGCAGATGGACACGAAACACGTTCAGGACAATGGTACACACCGATTGACGTCCTCAACGCTCATCGTGACAAAGACGTCCAACTTGCGCCACCCACGCTACGAGCAATTGAGACTCTCAGTGCACAAGCAAGTGACGACTGGTCCAATCTAAGACGCACAGACTCGAGAGCAATATGCCCTCAATTCCTTCCCAATCAAGCACATCCCACGTTGACTCTTCCTGGTGATCCTAACTTCGATCCGCCAGGGGAATCTCTCAATCGCTTCGAGCTCATCAACGGCTATTGGCACTCAACGGGGGTGGGGTTTTAAGTCTCCACTATACGATATGCTTGATAGGAAACGGGGTCCTTGAGCCACTCGGTTAAGTTACCGATTCAAACACCAAGAGCAAAAAGATGCTCTAAACCCCTGAAAATAAAAGCGGACCACACAAAACCTACCGCAAGGTTCATTATGGCATTATTCTTGCTGCTTCGGGAGGCGGACCAACGGAGGTAGCCATGCAGCATCAACGATTTACTTTCTACGTTTGCCTAGTTTTTTTCACTTTCTATGCTACTGGATGCGTAACGCTCGACGAAGGTGAGACTGGAGCAAATGACAGCATGACCAAGACCCGGTGGTCGGCGAATGTCGGGGGTCCCTTTCCTGTTGCTCAAGACCTTGCGATTCTTTTGCCACGCTCGGAGGCACACACCATTCGGGCTAACACGGCGATTTCTGACGGATTGTCGTTACTTCCAGAAGGTTGGTTAACAGCCGTTACGGAAGCCTTCTACGCCACGCCGGTGGAGACGGCTCTCGATGACGAAAACTGGTACGAAGACTGGCAAATCGCATCGATCAGGATTGCCCCGTGCGCAGCCTTGGTCAATGTGATCAATGAGGCAGTATCTGAACTGTGTTGGCCAGAAGTGCGCGTTGTATGGCAACCGACGCTATTTGAGTTCTCGATTCGTGGGGTTATCAGAGCGGCCTACTCGGATGACAGAGCGATTCATGCACTCTACCATTTCCTTCCCGAGCGCGATGCCGAGGCATCACAGCGACTAATCTCGCAGGTCAAGTCAGGCAACACCTCGCAGCTAAATCGTTTCTTAGAGGCGAGAAATGAAGCCGTTGAGCAATTGCTTTCGCAGGTCGCTCAACTGCGCACGCTGCCCGCCGAGAACTATTCTGAGCTCTGGTATCGTGCCGAGCTTCTCGGCAACTCAGACTCCGCTGACAGATTCATCGACAGACTTACAACCTGGCTTAGAAGCGTGGTCCACCCTTCGAATGCCCATACCGTAACCGCGTTTTCTCTTCCAACAGGACGGCAGCCCGCGGGCATCGATCTCTGGTCGTTCATTGCGTTTAACGTCGATGATGGGCTTCTCAGTCAAAAGCATCTCGAAATTATCGACCCCTTGAGTGGTGAGGTGCTCGGAGTATTGCAAAATGATGAAACGGTGGCTTCGGGTAATGCTGATCCACGATTGACTGAACAAATGGATGACCCTCGGACGGGCTCAAGCCTAGCTCACCAGGTACTGACCTCGGTGGATCAACGGACAGGAGAATTTGCGGATAGAATTAATAATCCGAGCCAAACATTGGTCCCAAATACATCCTGCGCAACCTGTCATAGCTTGAACGAATTAGTCTTTGATATGCACAATCTCTCATATCTTGAAAACAACGAGATTACGGTGTCCGAACGCGTGAAGGCTGACGTCGCTCACGAATTGAAATGGATTGAAGCATTCATATCTCAGACAACCCCTTACTGAGCATCCGCTCTGTGACGATGGATCAGCATACTCACTCGTCGTATGGAGGGCTTCTTTCACTCTTTCCCTATACCGAAATAGAAGGTAGGCTGCCCCACACCAATAAGCTGAACGAGAGCTACTATGTCTATTTATCTCCGCTGCGTGCTCGTCTCAAGTTTCATATCGGCTTGTCAGCCTACCGCCAATGAAACCGCCAAAAAGGTGTCTCCTGGAACTCCAACGGTTGTAAAGAGCCAACCAAGCAAAGGTACCGAGTTGGTGGAGGCCTATAAAGAGGGTCTTACCTTAGCAATCGAAGGTCTCAATCAGGCTTCCATAGCGCCGTCGACAAAAGCGACCGTGAGTAAACTGTTTAAGCTAGGTCGAGAGGTTGCTGAGTTGATTAGAAGAGAACGTCTGCAATGCGAGGCATATTTGAAAACACTCTTGGCAAGAGAAAACGAATTACTAGCGCTCAGTGCTGAAGCCATTGAAGCCGGCTACCATCGCGACGGAGAATTGCCGAACACCAAGGAACCCATATGTCACCATGCAAAGGACCTTGTTGTACACCCAGCGACTGTGCTCATACTCATGAAGCAGACACCACCAGCAAAACGCGAGCTAATGCTTCGAGAGCTTGTGGAACTCACTGGGCATCTTGCTGAAGTCGCCGCCCAATTAACCAACAAGACGGCTAATTAGCTTTGCTCCACATATCTTTGATCGAACCGAGGGAACCGAGCACCCCTGACGCCTCGTAGGGCATGAAGACTGTCTTCTGGGGCGATTGTGCAATTTGCTCAAGCGCCTCAATATACTTCACAGCAATCAGATACTGCACACTCGCCTCTGGCGATTTAACGGCTTCCAAAACCGTCTGAATCGATTCCGCATCAGCCTTAGCCACTAGCAACTTCGCTTCCGCAAGCCCCTCAGCTCTAAGTACCGCCGCGGTTTTCTCGCCCTGGGCGCTGGCGATCTGCGACTCTCGATCACCTTCAGCCTGAAGGATAGACGAACGCTTTTCACCTTCAGCAGACAAGACCTGAGCACGTCGCTCACGCTCCGCGCGCATCTGCTTTTCCATGTCATCCCGGATCTGCTGAGGCGGATTAATGTCTTGTAACTCCACGCGGTTAACTTTGACGCCCCACTTGTCGGTTGCATCATCCAAGATCCCTCGAAGCTTTTGATTGATCGTGTCACGTGACGTTAAGGTCTGATCGAGTTCCAATTCACCAACCACGTTACGCAAAGTGGTTTGTGTCAACTTCTCGATTGCGTCGGGAAGATTCTGAATCTCATACACTGCCTTAAGAGGGTCCGTGACTTGAAAGTAAAGTAGTGCATTGATTTCGACCGTCACATTATCTTTGGTGATCACATTCTGTCGGGCAAAATCCATGACCGTTTCACGAAGATCAACGCGAGTTGTGGTGTAAGGCACCCCGATCTGT
>JBMYRY010000434.1:0-3250 GCA_049602795.1 Bradymonadia bacterium | reverse complement strand
GTCTCGGCTTAGCGCGCCGGTTGCCGGTGTATATCTCGGGGTCTGGGTATGCCGCATACGTGCATACCTAGCGATGGACCGTCAGCATGTCAATGTTGAATCACGATTGTCAATCATTGCTGCTTGCCATGAAGACGATCGAGCGTTCTTCGAGTACAATATGGTAGTTTTCACGAATAAATGTGAGAATTTTACCGTCGTGGTATGCTGACAGCGAATTTTAATACCTGCTTTTATTTATTGGAGGATGAGATTAATGCGTAAGGGGTTCTATTACTCAATACCGTGGGTCTTGGTAGTGCTTTTGACGGGAATGGGGTCAGCGCAGGAATCGACTAAGCGTGCGCCGGAGTCTACAGTTCTCAAACAGTTGTTTTTTGGGGAGACATGGGGGGCAGGCAAGGATGGCATGCTTGCCGTCATCAAAGAGACATTTGACAATGTTTGGCGAGCTGAGGCGGCCCAAATGGATGCATTCGAGGTCGATCAGCAAATCAGAAAGAGTCAGGAGCGATTTCAAGCTGTAGTGAGCAGTTATAGCGAACTCGACCAGAGCGGCGTTGAGTTTCTTGCGTCGCCTCTGAAGGGGCAGTTCGGGCTCGGGTTGGACCAAAGCGTACTTCGTGTTCCTTTGTCCGACGGGGACCGATATTTTTTGTTTCAAGAGGCACGCTTGGCGAAGTTTGTGGAGGTGGTTCCCGCGTCAAGGTTCAAAGACTTTAATGCGTTCATCAAGAATCAGTTGAAGCGGTTGAAGGTGAGAAGTTTGACGGTCTGCACTGAGGAGCAGGCTGGTGAGCCTGAGGATAATGACTCAAAACACCTGTTTGATAGCTGCGTGATAAACAGAACTCGGCTGTACAATGCCTTCCTACTCGTTGTCACTGACCCTAAGGTTTCCTGGCGAGTGAAGAAAGAAAGTGAGATGCCAAACGACGATTTAGCGGGCTTGCCGGACATATTCTCTGAAGACCCAACCGCGGAGGACAACCAGCATTTGGTCGACGAGTTGACAGGCGCCTCCAAAAAGAAGTCTGCGAAGCCAACCAGATCGGTTCCGTCTCAAAAGAACGTAAAATCTAAGTCTGGAACGAAGAAAGCCAAGAAAGCGACTCGAAAATCTGAGAAAGGTCTTTATGAAGACCAAGATGTTCTCTATTAAGTACGTGCCAGGTATACAACCACTGGAGGTGAGTGGCCGTGCGGAAGTTATTTCTCTTTGTTCTTCTAATGAGTGTCGGTTGCGGCGATGACGCGACTTCGGAGTCTAAGCCGTATTCAATACCCAATTTGACTTACGGTGAATACGATCTGAGTAGCGTAAGTTTAGATGTCCCTGTCGATTCATTTGACTTGGCTGTCTTGGCGGGTCGTCCAAATTTAGTAGACAAGGTTAATGAGACGTTCGATACGCTCGCAATCAATGTGTACTTCGTAGATTTGGGCTTCACATCTGGTTGTTTAAGTGTCTCGGGTGATCAGTACCGACTACCAGCGATGGCCGAAGATGCGTTGCAAGAAGCGCGTGCGAAGGGGCTGACGATGGAGAAAGTGGCCGTTCATGTTGAACTGCTGACGCCTTCGAGACTACCAAGTATGGGGAGTGACTATCCGGTGCTTGGTTTATGTGACAGCGACGACGGTCGGTTTCCTTCATTTGGTACGCCGGCGCACCGAGACGCATTGCTCGCCGACTTTGAAGATCTGATTGAGCTTCCCGGGTTGACTCGCATCACTGTCGGCGTAGACATGAATGCGTTGTTCCATGCTGGTGCTGATAATGAATTCGGCTACGACTACAGCAACTATGTAACGAGCTACCGTGATATCTACGCGGCATTGAAGGCGAAGAATCCTGATATCATGGTGGGACCAGGTTTAGATTTTCGACGGTTTGTTCAGATGACGGTGCCTTTTGCCGCCAACAGAGTTCTTGGCAAGACCGAATGCGTAGTGGGGCAATGTGACCTTGGAAGTTCTGAATCTGACGCGATTTACGAAGCGTATCGCTTAGTTGTTCAGCCATTGCTCACCGCAGGATTGCTCACCGATTTCGCCCCGACTGCAGACTTTGTGAGTTGGAGTGTTGTACCAGCATCGGCCGATGCGCCTTTTGATGGATCCCCGTCATTCGATGAACTCGATGGCACGCCCAATTCAGAACGCAAGCGTCTCCTGAATGAGTATTTCGCTCCGTTGTTGTATGTAGGCGAATGGATGGGAGACTTACCGTACTTTATTAATCAGGTTGACTGGACCGGATCTCGAGGGAAACAAGAGAAAGCGGTATTCTTGGATGTTCTGCTCAACTCTCTGAGTTCGCGCTTGCCCGCCGCTTTGGGATGGGCTCGGTTGACTGATTTGCCGCAAGATGAGATCGCGGGCGCTGGTTCTAGTAATTCGATTTGTAGTCAGGTTGTACGGCCTGGACGCCCTGAGTTTGAGCGCTCGGATGATCATTGCAGTGCTGGTCTTGTGGATTCTAATGGTAGCGAAGCCAGTTACGGCGCAGGTTCTGTGCTAGACGCATTGAGCGTTGGGAGAGAATAGACCCATGCCTGTTGTAAAGTTTGACCCGACTTTTCTGTCGGAGGAGTCAATCTCAATTGAGGTTGAAGAGGGCGTTTCCCTCCAAGAAGCTGCTTTTATGGCTAATGTTCCCATGGGAGATGCGTGTGGTGGCAACTGTGGGTGTTCGACCTGCCACGTCCACGTATTGGAAGGCATCGATAGCCTTGAAGAGATGGAAGACGATGAAGACGACATCCTCGGCAAAGCCGATGATGTACGGCACGTCTCTAGACTTGGGTGTCAGGCTCGGGTCGGCGCGTCGAATTTGCGGGTACAGATTACTCGCGAAAGTCAAATCGCGTTTGTTAATGAGCATCCCGACATGAGGGAACGGTTCGAGCAACAAAGCAACTAAGCCGCTTGAATCCATCCTTTCTGATTAACGAAGGAAATGTCTACCGTGTTCTTTGAACTCTTGATTGCGTTACGGCAATTCAAAGCCAAAAGATCAAAGACCTTGAAGTTAGTGACTTGGCTAGCACTCTGCGGCATTGCCTTGGGGGTAGTTGCTCTCTTGGGTGGTGTTGCTTTAACAACCGGGTTTGAGAAAGCATTTCAGGATAAGCTTACAGGTCTTACGAGTCATATCATGGTCCGTGAATACGGCTTTGGTTTCGATGACTATGATGATGTTGCACGCCGAATAGGCAAAATTGAGAAGGTCGCCGGTGTCTCTCCT
>JBMYRY010000433.1:0-3263 GCA_049602795.1 Bradymonadia bacterium | reverse complement strand
ATGTGTATTGTTTTGTACGCCGTGCACCGACTCAAGCACGCGAACTTTTTTGGGACCCCCTAAACGGACGGCTTGACCCGAACATACCGAGCGGGCTTCAACGTATCGTAAACTTGGCCGGCGAACCCATTATCGGCCGGTGGACGGAGCAGAAAAGAGAGCGTATTCTCGAAAGCCGAGTCCAAGGGACCCGATTACTGGCGCAATGGATCGCGTCAAAGAATGAGCCACGCACCTTCATTTCCGCCTCAGCTATAGGGATTTATGGTACGGGCGCCGACGACCCGTGCACCGAAGCTAGCCCCCCGGGCGAAGGATTCCTTGCATCCGTGTGCACGCAGTGGGAAATGGCGGCTGATGCGGCTCGAGACGCGTCGGTCCGAGTCGTTCACCCGCGAATCGGGCTCGTGCTCGATCCAACGGGCGGGGCCCTCCAAAAGATGCTACCCGCTTTCCGGATGGGCGTTGGTGGACCGGTCGGCACTGGATTGCAGTGGAACAGTTGGATCACTCTGGAAGACACAGTAGAGGTGCTCAAAACCTGCCTCGAAGATGAGCGGCTTAGCGGACCAGTAAATTGTGTTGCACCAACCCCGGTTCAAAATAAAGAGTTCACCAAACGCCTTGCCGCGCGTCTACACCGACCGGCATTCTTACCCGTTCCAACAATTGGGCTACGGATGCTCTTTGGTCGCATGGCGGATGAGACTCTACTTGCAAGCCAACGGGTTGATCCTTCGGTACTCAAGACGATCGAGTTTGCTTTCCGCTCGCCTACGCTTGAGACAGCCTTCAAGCGGATCCTACCCTAAATCATCTCGGTAAGCGCGCCAATGCAAGCATCAATGCCTTCGAATACCCGGACAATGTTCGGACCAAGCATATACGCGGGTGTGGACACAATGCGGTTGGATACGTCAACGTGGATTTCTCCCGGACCTGTAACAACATGTCGGGCACCAAGAGCCTCGATGGCTGATGCCGTACCAGCGTCATCTCCGATGGTCAACTCGAGCGCTGTCGCCGTTCGACCGAGTACTGCCGCAGCCAGAACAGGTGCAATGCAAATAAAGCCCATAGGTTTGCCCGACTCGTACACCTGATGGATTAATGTTCGAACGTCTGCATTAACCGTCATCTCTGAACCGGAAACAGCAAAATCACAAAGATTCTTAGCCGCGCCAAATCCACCTGGGAAAACCACGGCATCCAAAGACGACACATCGACCTCTGATAACTCGAGAATCTCACCTCGAGTGATTCTTGATGACTCGTTCAATACGTTCCGAGTGTATTCAGCCACATCCTGCGTTCGATGATCAACCACGTGCATCTGTGGGATATTCGGCGCCATCGCTACAACCTCAAAGCCTCTCTTTTCGAGCGCCAACAATGTCGCAACGGCTTCTTGAATCTCAGCCCCGTCTAAATAGCCACATCCAGCGAGTACAACCCCAACCTTCTTCATAAAACTCCTCCTAAAATGACCTTTGGCGGTCACTTGGTGACCACCGTAAAAACCACATCTATGCAGTTTTTTTTACGTTTCACTCTCGATTAACCAACAATCTGTTCGGGCGTCAGAGATTTGCGTCTCGCCTCATCACCGTTCACGACGCCTCGCGCAACGAGTTGATTAAGGTCGTCATTGAGGCTTTGATTTCCGCTTGCTCGCCCCGCTGATAAATAAGACGTAATCTGAACGGTCTTCATTTCTCGCACCAGGTTAGCAATCGCAGTCGAACTCATCATGACCTCATAGGCCCCAACACGCCCCCCACCAATCCGCCGCAACAAAGTTTGACTCACGACCCCTAACAAGACATCAGCTAGGGTATCTCGAATCTGTGCTTGTTTATCGCTGTCAAACATACCAACGATACGCTCGATTGTCCCAACAGCACTGGTCGTATGCAGGGTTGCGAACACCAAATGCCCAGTCTGTGCGACTTCAAGCGCAAGTGCGACAGTCTCGAGATCACGCATTTCTCCTACCAACACAACATCAGGGTCTTCTCTCAGCGCAGAACGCAACGCGGTGGAGAAGGACTGAGTGTGAACCCCAACCTCTCGTTGGTTCACTAAGCTACGAGCCGACTCATGTCGATATTCGATTGGGTCTTCCAACGTGATGATATGTCGTGGCTGCTCCTGATTGATTAGATCGATCATCGCCGCAAGCGTTGTTGACTTGCCACTCCCCGTTGGTCCAGTCACCAAGAACAACCCTTTGGGCTTTGCGCAGATCGTTTTCAATACCGCTGGCGCCCCAAGTTGATCCAATGAAAGAATCCGACTCGGAATATGCCGCATGGCCACCGACAGTCCATTCATGTCGCGATAGATATTGACACGAAAACGCTCACCCTCACTAATTTCATGCGCAAAATCGATGTCTACACGTTCATCGTTTTCACCAAAGTTGAACGTACTCGGCACAATATCTTCAAGAGCGTGCCGCAACTGCTCTGCTGAGAGAGCTCCATGCGAATGAATCGGAACAAGATCGCCGTCAATACGCCACCGAGGCTGTCGATTTGTGGTCAAATGAACATCACTCGCGCCCTCGGTGATACATCGCGTCAACAATCGGTTAAGATCGAACCCATCAGTTGTTTTTGCTGGATTCTCGGAGCTACCGGGCCAAACTGCATTTCTCATGAGCGCATCAAACTGAGCCTGAGTCAGTCTCTTTACCTTCTGCCGTAGTGCCGGCACAAAGGATTGTACCTTCTCCAGCACCTCACTCGTCGGGTCATCCACAAATCCAACTTCAAGTTCGGATCCGGTAGTGGCAAGTGGCAGGACTCGATGCCGCATACAAAAGAGTTCTGGAAGCAATCGTAATGTTGCCACGGGAATTGCCGGAACGGATATAGGATCAGTCTGAGTTTTACTCGCAGACGTCCGTTGAAGGCGTTGAGCCAGTGATTGAACGAGACCTACGGAGAAATACGGAAGGTTCTTCAGCATCTTCTTGAATTGGACACCGGAAAAGCGCAGCACATGACATTTTGGAGTGGACGTTACCACATTTGCATTGCGTTCCGAGGCAAGTAAAGTCGCCATTTCTCCAAAGAAGTCCCCAGGTTTCAAAGTGGCTAACTCGACAGAGATCTGAGTGCGGTCAGACACCATTTGTACCACTGTCTCGCCAAACACGACGATGAAAAAGCCATCCGCTCTTTCTCCTTGGCGTGCGATGGACTCATTATGTTTGTAGTCGATCAACTCCCCATGGCGAGCCACCTCATCTAACTGTT
>JBMYRY010000432.1:0-3266 GCA_049602795.1 Bradymonadia bacterium | reverse complement strand
GACAGGCTTTCTCTGCTTCGGGCAATGCGCCGATCTGATAGCCCAACTCAGCAAAACATGGCTGCAAATGTAAGGGACTTGGATAGTAGACCATCGAGCTAATCCCTGCCTCACTCAGATATCTTTTCAACGCGTCTCTTCGCTCACACCTCAGTACGTATTGATTATACGTGTGCATGCCGCCATCTACCACAGAGGGTGTTTTGATAGCGCCTCCCGTGAACTGAGCAATCTCCCGAAATCGGGTGTCGTATGCCGCTGCTAGAGAACGGCGCGCGGCGATTTGAGCATTCAAATGCCTTAGCTTTACGTCAAGTAAAGCAGCATGGATTGCATCAAGTCTAAAATTTCCGCCAATCTGATGATGAGTGTATTTCGGTTTAGCACCGTGCGTGCGGAGGATCTTCAGTCGTTCGGCAAGTGCCGCCTCCCGAAGAAACACCGCGCCTCCATCACCGAAGCCACCAAGATTCTTGGTCGGAAAGAAACTCGTTGCGGCAATCGCATGTGCGGTGGCTACCCCCTTTCCATTCAAGCGAGCGCCAAGAGACTGAGCAGCATCTTCAAGTACCGGAATCTCACACCCGTCGAACCTTTGAGTGCCAATCGGGGTCATCTGCCCAAACAAGTATACAGGCATAACCACCCTGGTTTTGGGTCCAAGGAATGGGGCGATTGTCTCATCTGTCACATTGAATGTATCAGGACATATATCGGCAAAAACAGGCTTTGCTCCCAATCGCGCAACTACCCCTGCACTCGCAAAGAAGGAGAACGCGGGGACAACAACCTCGGTGCCCGGTCCAACGCCAAGCCCCATTAACGCCACGAGTAGAGCATCAGTCCCCGATGAGACCCCGATAGCGATCGCATCATCAGTCATGACCGATAAATTCGCTTCGAAGCGTGCTACTTCGTTCCCCATGATGAATTGATTAGAGTCGATCACTCGCCTTGCAGCGTCGTGCAGTTCAGTCCGATAAGCTTGATGCTGACGGGCTAAATCCAACATCGGGATGTTCATAAGTCCACACCTTTTTCCGAGCTTGGTCGCCATCCATTCAACATCCACTCAACCATACACAGACGATCCTGCCCCCAAACTAAATAGGACTCATCGGCAAAGTCTACAACAAACGTCGGTACACCGCACAACCCCAACTGTTGTGCATCCTCGGTATTTGTCCTTAACTGCTCTTTAACGGATTGAGCCGTGGCCGCCTCCAAAAGTGTCGAGGCGTCATATCCTGCAGTCGTGAGCAAGGTGCTCAGTGTTTCAGCATCCCCAATATCGTGCCCGTCTTGCCAGGCCCATTGGTAAAGTTGAGGCGTTAATTCGGCTCTACTCAATGCCAAACGAAGAGGTAAAACCGTACGCAGGGGAAATGCATCGGGAAATCGGAAGCTAGCATCCCATTGCCCTGCCCACCGCTCGAGATCGACTGCTAAATACGAGCGTTTTGCTTCGCTAAAAGTAAACAATGGCACATTGGCCGTCCCAATCGCCTTGAACAACGCCCCAAGCAGGATAGGTACATACTCACACTTGACTCCCCGCTCTAAACAGATCTTGTCAATCTGAGTGGATGCGAGGTAGCTAAATGGGCTCGCAAAGTCATGAAAGAAACGAACCCGCTTAGGTAACTCACTCACCTCAACCGGATCGAGTGAAACCGACGGCGATTCAGGTTGACCAGTCAAAAGGGACAATGCTTGGAAGAGTCTATCTTGTCCCCAGAAGAGTTGATCCTTAACGACAAAACTGGGCACACCACATCCGCCTTTGTTAACCAATTTCCCGGTTTCTGACTTGAGTAGCGCTGCACACTCTTCCAGTTCATTTGACGCCTCAAGATGACGTCGTGCATCTGATTCAACTTTCTGCCAATGCGCCATCGAACCCGAGGACCAGTAGGCTCTAAAGTAAGCTCGGGACACCCTCGCCCGCTCACTATCTGGTAAGCTTGCAAGATGACGCATCGCATCAGTGGTTCGCATCGGATGGTCTCTGGGCATTTCGAGCGGCAAATTGAGTCGTTCAGCCCAACGTTTGAGATCGATTTGATTCAATCGTCGCCGATTCTGACTCATGCGCTGCATCGGATTTGTGTCAGCATTTGTTTCACGCAGTAGACCGCCAAGATGGACTGGCTTCCAGTCAATGAGTCCTCGAATCGCGTCCGGAAGCCGTGAAATTCTTTCCGCTGCGAGATAAGCGTATGGGCACACGACGTCGTAATAAAAGGTCATTCGAACGGATTCACTTACCAATGATTCTTCCTCACTCTCTATCCATGCTCTCTTCGGGCTCAAAACAACGCAGTGACATTTGCATCCCGCGTAGACTCCCGCTATGTTACCGCCCCATGACAACCAAATCTCTTAAATTCGGTTCACTCACGTTAGAAACGCCAACCATACTCGCGCCAATGGAAGGCGTGACCGATCGTCCATTCCGTAGGCTTATAAGGACCCTTGGTGGCTGTGGATTGACTGTTACTGAGTTCATCAGTTCAGAACAGCTGACCAAAGATTCTCAGCGAGCTTGGCGCCGAGCGGAGTTTGACCCGGACGAACACCCAGTCAGCATTCAAATTTATGGTCGCGACCCAGACCACCTTGCCACCGCGGCGAAAGCCTGTGAGGCGTTTGGCGCCGACGCGATCGACCTAAACATGGGATGTCCCTCCAAACAAGTCACATCAGGCTGTAGTGGTAGCGCCTTGATGAAAGAGCCAGAACACGCATCACGGATATTCAAAGCCATTCGTGCCGCAATCTCCGTCCCCTTTAGCGTGAAGATGCGTCTGGGTTGGGATGAAACGTCGATCAATGCCGCTGAGATTGCCCAACGCGCTGAAGATGCAGGGGCCCAAATGGTGACGGTGCACGGTCGGACGCGTATGCAAATGTATCGAGGGCAAGCAAACTGGTCTGCCATTGCCGAGGTCAGCCAATCAGTTAACATTCCAGTCGTGGTCAATGGAGACATTCTAACCGTGGCTGATGCGGTCAACGCACTTGAACAGTCTCAGGCCGATGCCGTAATGGTCGGGAGAGGTATTCTGAGAGATCCATGGTTGTTACTCAAGATCACCACCCATCTATCCGGTCAGCCTATTTTCGAGCCAACGCTAGAGCAGCGACGTACACATATCCTTAAGTATTTTGAAATCCTGCGTAGCGACACCAAAACTGAAAAGAGTGCAATTGGTCGCATGAAAAAAGCCACAGGTTTTTTTACCCGAGGGCTACCCTACGGTCGT
>JBMYRY010000431.1:0-3277 GCA_049602795.1 Bradymonadia bacterium | reverse complement strand
GCCATCACCAAATCAGACATCTCGGAGCGTCGTGGAACCATCAAATTCGTCATCTCTGGATCAACACTGGAACAGACAACATTTAAAGTCGACGACGCGACCCACCAACCTAGTGATGAATTACCACTGGGACGAACGTATCTGGTCTGTGCAATTGCTCAAGGTTTTGAGCGTACCTGCCAAAGAATTCGACTCGACAAAGATGGACAGGTGCTCCCCATTGAATTGCGGCGTACACCAACTCTGACGCCCATCATATCCGGGCTATCAGAAGCAGCAGTTGTTACGGTTGACGGTGTTGAAGAAACGCTCTTTCCTCTGCCTCTACAAAAGGGAGTCGGATATCAAATCTGTGTCCGAGGCGAGCGCAAAGGGGCGAATCAAAAATGCCTTCGACTTGTCGCGGACAACGTCCATCATCAACCTAAATTCAACTTTGACAGCATAGATGCGTCCATAAGCGGGGCGACCGGGACCCCCGAACTAACCGCTAAGCCAATTCGAATCACGTCTACCAGTGTGATTCGTTCAATCCCCACCGCAGAAGTCTATTTTCGGGGTAATCGAATTGGCACTACGCCGTTTTCTGCTCAACCGAACCAATTTGGCAAAACACTCCAGTTGCGAGCCAAGGGGTACGTCGACACCACGTTCACCATTCCAAGGAAACCAAAACGTGGCTACCACGTAAATTTGAAACGTCCCGGATACTTGACAATGCGTGTTGCACCGCCAGCGAGTAAGATCCTTGTGGATGGTAAAGTTGTCGGGACGGGCTATCTCGTTAAATTTCCCATTGAACCCGGCAAACGAAAGATAGAAGCTCGCTTTAGTACCCCTACCGGACAAATCCGCAGTTGGGGGCCGAATGAAGTGCAAATCGCCGCTGGGCAAGAAAAGCGATTGCCAAAAATAATTCTTAAGACCATTGGAAGTGTCCCAAAATGAGTGAAACCAAAACCCATTTCGTTGCAGATGTCGAAACCCTCACCTGCAAAAGATTTACGCTCAATGTCACGGACGGGCGTGACCAAGGTCGACAATTCACCTCCGACGGTCGACTGACTCGCATCGGTGCCCACCCGGACTGCGAATTGGACCTCAGCGATCGAGCAGCGAGCCGATTTCATGCAACCATTGAAATGGATCCCTTTGGTCATCGCCTAGTGGACAACGGAAGCAAGAATGGCACTTTTGTCAATGGACTTCGGTGTAAAGACGTTTACTTGGCACCTAATTCAATCATCAAAATCGGTGAAACAAAGATTGAATATCTTCCTGATGAGCAGTCGATCGATCTTGAATTTAGCAAAGCTAAGAAGTTCGGAAACATGCTTGGTGAATCCCCAACAATGAGACAGATCTTTGCTATGCTAGCAAAGGTCGCGCCCTCCGAGATCACCGTCCTCGTCGAAGGAGAAAGTGGAACTGGAAAGGAGTTGGTTGCCGAAGCGGTGCACATGCACTCTAAGCGTGCTACGGGTCCCTTCGTCGTTTTTGATTGCTCCGCAGTAGCGCCAACCGTGATCGAGAGTGAATTGTTTGGTCATAAAAAAGGCGCATTCACAGGTGCCGTTGCCGACCGCAGCGGTGCGTTTTCGCAGGCAGACGGCGGCACACTCTTCTTGGACGAACTCGGAGAACTCCCTCTTGACTTACAACCGAAATTGCTTCGAGCACTTGAACAGCGAGCAGTTCGTCCAGTCGGTGGAGACAAGCCCCATTCGGTGGATGTCCGAATTGTCGCCGCAACCAACCGGGATCTAGCAGCACAAGTTAAAGAAGGCGCATTCCGCTCCGACCTATACTATAGATTGGCCGTACTCAAGATCTCTCTGCCAGCGCTTAGAGAACGCGTTGAAGATATTCCTCTCCTCGTCGAGCACTTCCTGACTCAAAATGAGAAAGGGAGCGGAACGAAAGTCCAGGTAGGCTACGAAACGATCAAGAAGCTTCAACAACATTCTTGGCCTGGAAACATCCGAGAATTGAAAAACTTCGTCGACAGAGCAGCTGTTCTGGCAACCGAGGACCGACTTGAAACTCGATTTCTAATGAGCCCAGTTGAGCCATCAGAACCATCAGCCACTTCAGCATTGACCAACCAGCACTCGGATGCAGAGCAAGCTGTTCAGACAGGATTGCCATTTAAAGATGCGAAGGCACGACTGATTGACAAATTTGAACGGCAGTATTGGGAAATACTCTTGAAGCAAACGAATGGGAATGTAAGTGCCGCGGCAAGACACGCAGGCATCCATCGAAAGAGTGCTGAGTATTTACTGAGAAAGCTCGACTTAAATAGTGATTCGGCGACTGAAAGCGACGACGAATAACGCTGATAGCTTGCCCGAGATGAGCGGTCGTAATAGCATGCCTTCTATGAATTGTACTCATGCTAGTATCCTGTTTGTCTCCCTAGCCATATTTGGTTGTAACACCCTAGAAGACGTGAGCGGGCTTTGGCAGGAACCACCATGTCAACAGTCTCCCTGCAATCAACGAGCGAAACTACATCTCGGTCAATATGGTGACTCCATTGCGGGCATCGTAACTTGGTACCGGACTTTGGAAGGCATCAACACCTTCAATCAACCTGCTTTTGCATGCGGTTGCGATTATATACAGGCTGGCACAGTAGGCGATGGAAGCGTACGCTTCGCAACCTTGCCCGCTAATCCCGATTGTGAGGTCAATCCGACTTGTAACCCTTGTAAATGCGACGATTACGAAGTGCGGCTTGAGTTGGGAGACGATGATAAGCTGACTGGTCAACTCGTCTGTGCCGATGGAACATTCTATCCAATCGAACTTGAGCGAGCGATAGGTCTCACAAAAGGAGCATGTGATGATGCCCAAGATTGAGACGTTGCGGTCAAAACCACCGAGCGTTCTCCTTCCTTTCAACATGACCTGTCTCATTGCCGGTTTGGCTCTAATGGGCTCAGTGACTTCCGTTCGCGGTGCGCCATCTACCAATGCACCAACCGAATACGTCAAGTTTCAATGGCTCACAGTCTTTGATCACAGTGTACTGATGACATGGCCGCCGAAACCTGCTTCAGATACAGACATGGGCGGTCTACTTCTAAAGAAAATCAGATCGCATCTCGAAAATGCGAGAACAGACGTCAAGTTTTTGCCGATCGTATGGGAATCCGAGCATCTCAAAGGAATCGAACGCATCATCGCATCTGGACAACGCGAATATGAGGGTCTAAATCATCGTAAAGCAGCAGAATATTTATCAACCGCAATTGAGAAATATTATCAAATT
>JBMYRY010000430.1:0-3282 GCA_049602795.1 Bradymonadia bacterium | reverse complement strand
CAATTACGACGACCAACACCGAAGCACTCATTCAAGGACCTCATAAAGGCCGTTTTGGTTTCAGGGGCGATTGTAGCGTTGATTGTGGGTCTATTTTCAATTGACTTTGGTTCGAAGTCGATTGTTGAACATCTCACACCAGACAAAGAGACGACGGGCACATCCAAAAAGAAAGACGCCGAACAAATGGATCGTTACACCGAATCTGAATCGGAAGCATTGGACAAGTTAATTAAAGATAAAAGCAAATAGTGATACGAGCGACTTCTGCTGCGCTCGCGTTATTGAGCATCCTCCTCACTGCAACATGGGCAATACGCCGGCAAGAGTCGGTCGCAACTGCCCACGCCATTCGTCAGGCACGCGCCTACACGGTTGCAGACCTGACGTGGGCTCGTGTCGACAACTGGGCTAAAGACCTAAAGCGTGGTCAATGCGACTGGTCGACTCATCAAGCAATCCCCATCTTTGGTGCCCACACGATTGTTTGCTTCATCAATGGTGAGCCGTTTGTCTCGCTTCAATACTCAATGTTCACTGATTCAATAGAGCCAGCTGACGCAAGCTCCGAAGCACAGTTAAATGACATGAGGCAGTGGGCGTTGGAGCGCGGCGGCTATCCGTAGAGACTGAAGAACGCGGCAACGTTAATCCATCAACTGAGACGCTCAATCACCTCTGAATAACTCGTAGACTTTACGACTTCAGCCAATTGTGCCTGAAATGAGTCAACCAAATCCTGACGGTTGCGTCGTTTGGCGTCATCTAAGGCTCGATAGAGCGTAATATAGGCTCGTTCTGAATTTATGAAGTACTCGGCCATATGAACGACCACCGAACAGGTAGCGGCAACAAGCGAGCGATCTCCATCCTCAAACACAAACTTCTCCTGCTCGCTATTAGTGACGGAAAGGACAACCGCGACCTCCGCATCGGTACGGCGAGCATGTCCTGTCTTCATATTCCCGCGAACCTCAAACCCCTGGACTGCGAGCGTTTTGAGTGATGGGTATTCACATGCGTAATATTCGATAAATCCAGCGAATAAAGCATCAACCAATCCCACCCCTCTACCAGAGAACTCCACACATCCATCACCCGCTCCGGAGGTCTCAAGCACCACCTTCAATTCACAGCCTCCGTCATCAAGACTTTCGGATAACGTGTAACTCGACGGTTTCAGCGCGAGGAAGTCATTGCCGAGCACCTGCTTTATTGTACCTTCCGTGGATTGGTATGACCTGATCATGTGTTCGACTCCTTCAAAGTAAGATTGGCTGATGTTGATTGGTTACACTAAGTGAGATGCCGCAAACACGAAATGTCTTCATCGAGATGAACAAAATTTGTGCACTTTACGAAGGAGAAATAGACCGAATGCGCTCAACTCCCCTTGAACAGGGCATGAGCGCTCTCGGTCACAAACTGGACGGTCGATGCTTCTCATTGGAATAAGAATCGCAGCGACGCATTCGCTTAAGGGTCGAGATAACCCACAGGAGCGCCCAACTCAGTCACCAATACCGGCAAATTCATCTGATGCCTTATGAAAATCGATTCGACTTTGATATGGTCCAAGTCATCTCAGAGGGCGACAATGGATTAAAGACATGAAGATATCAATCGTCGGCGGCGGACCAGCTGGACTTTACTTTGCCGCTTTGACCAAGGGGCGACATCCCGATTGGCAAGTTTCGGTCTTCGAACGAAACCGACTCGAAGACACCTTTGGGTTTGGTGTTGTCTTCTCCGACGAAACCTTGGGCAATATTGCAAAGGCGGACAGTGAGACATATGCTCAGATCGTGGCGAATTTTGCACACTGGGACGACATCGATGTCCACATTCACGGGGAGTGCATACGGTCAAGTGGACACGGCTTTGCCGGACTTTCTCGCAAACGCCTTCTTAACGTCTTATTTCATCGTTGCCAGGATTTAGGTGTTGAGCTTAACTTCGAACATGTTGTCGACTCCGTGGCCTCACTTCCCCCTTCTGATCTCATCGTGGCAGCAGATGGTCTGAATAGTCAGATTCGCCGACAGCACGAAGACCAATTCGGTCCAAAAATTGATGTTCGTCCTAATCGATTTACCTGGCTTGGTACAACCCGACAGTTTCCATCATTCACGTTTTACTTCAAAGAGAATGAACATGGACTTTGGCGTGTCCATGCCTACAACTACGAAGATGGGTTGAGTACGTTCATTGTTGAAACCACCGAAGAAGCTTGGCGAAACGCCGGTTTAGACGAAGCGACCGAAGACGACACAATCGAATACTGTGAGCGCTTGTTTGCTGAGGAGCTTGAAGGACACAATCTAATCAAGAATCACTCCATATGGAGGCAATTCCCTACGGTAAGTAATGAGCATTGGTCATTCGACAATATCGTCTTGTTGGGAGATGCCGCACACACGGCACACTTTTCAATTGGCTCGGGTACCAAACTTGCGATGGAGGATGCAATTGAACTGGCGGATATGCTCGACGTTGAAACCGACGTCAAGACGGCACTGAATGCATATGAGCAACGGCGGAGGCGAGCCGTTGAGAGCACCCAGCGAGCAGCACAAGTGAGCCTGGAGTGGTTTGAAGACACGGAGCGTATCTTTCATGCACTACCGCCATTACAGTTCGCCTTCAGTCTGCTGACCCGAAGCCTTCGAATCACGCATGAAAATCTGAGAAAACGCGACCCAGAGTTCGTTCAGCGACTGGACTCATGGTATGCAAACCACACCGGTGCCCGAGACGGTGTTCCTCCCATGTTCACCCCCTTACGACTGCGTGAATTGAGTCTGTCGAATCGCATTGTGGTGTCGCCAATGTGTATGTACTCAGCAACGGATGGGACGCCGAATGACTTCCACCTCGTTCACTTAGGGAGTCGAGCGATTGGCGGAGCAGGTTTAGTCATGACCGAAATGACAAATGTAGCGCGCGATGCCCGCATCACACCTGGGTGCACAGGCATGTACAAACCGGACCATCTGCCAGCATGGCGACGGATCGTGGACTTTGTTCATGAGCACTCAGATGCGGCCATTGGACTCCAATTAGGACATGCTGGCAGGAAAGGTTCAGCCAAAAAACCATGGGAAGGTGGCGACAGGCCTCTCGATGATGGCAATTGGCCGCTGCTGGCACCTTCCTCAATCCCATACAGCGCCGAACATCAAATTCCTGTCGAAATGGGCACTGCGGAGCTTGACCGAACACGCGATGCCTTCGTAACTGCAACACAAATGGCGAACGATGCAGGTTTCGACCTGTTGGAAT